>CABTWF010000023.1:0-31941 GCA_902488495.1 uncultured Streptococcus sp.
CCAACCGAAGACGGTGAACAACCTAAGAAAGATATTCCAGGTTACCGCTTCGTAGAGACTAAGAAACTTCCAAACGGCGACACAGAACATGTCTACGAAAAAGTGAAGACCAGTCATAAGGATAAGGAAGGAAACGACATTCCAGGTTATCCAACTGAAGACGGCCAACAACCTAAGAAAGATATTCCAGGTTACCGCTTCGTAGAGACCAAGAAACTTCCAAACGGCGACACAGAACATGTCTACGAAAAAGTTGTTACTACCCCTCAACAAAAACCGATTGAGCAATCTCCAGCTACTAAAGCAACCAAAGAATTACCTAATACTGGTACGGAAGATCATTCGGCTTTGGCAGCTCTAGGAGTACTTGGTTTGATGAGCGGATTTGGACTTGTGTCTCGCAAGAAAAAAGAAGACTAACTCTATACAAGAAATTCTAAGTAGTATCCATTAGTTTCTTAAACAAAAAACCAACTAATCATTAGATTAGTTGGTTTTTGTCTATTCTCGATTTTTCCAAGCTTGGTAGCGGGTGTCAATCAAGAGTTGGGTTAAGCGTCCCATGGTTTCTTTTTCTTCGGGAGTGAGGGATTGAGCTTGGACAAAGAGATGGTGAATGTGTTCAATGACCTTGAAGGAAGAAAGATCGTTGATAGAGGAGATGCCTGCATCAAGAATAATTCCGAAAAAGAGGTCAAAGTAGAGCTGCAGTTCCGTATCAGGGACAGTTTCAACCCATTCCTTGAAAGTAGTGTCGACTTGTTGGCTGTCACTATTGGTCTCGTCTAGTTGGACAAAGTGCTTGTCATCAACCTGCCAACTAAAGGTATCGTGCTGGGCGATACCACCCAAGGCAGTGCTTCGAACAACAATTTTTTTATCTGGAATTTCCAGCATCATCCCGATGATAGAACCTTGTGGAACAAATACTTTCGTTCTTTCCATCATGTTTTGATAGCCAGGTGTTTCGGTTAGTTCCTTGTGAAGTCCAGGAGCATCAAAAGTATAGACAGCGACAATGTTTTTCTGCAAGTTTGGATCAAGTTGACTGGCAGCATAGACAGCTAGATTGCCTCCTTTTGAGTGTCCTGCTAGGATAACCTTTTGGTTAGGATGTTGAGCAAAAAAGTCCTGTAAATACTTAAGGGCGTGTTTTTGAGCTGGAATCTCCTTCATATAGGTCATATGGAAATCTTCTTTCCAACCGATGATACTGTCATCCGTCCCTCGAAAAACAAGCAAATAGGTATCGAGACTGATACGATAAGTCATGGCTGCGAACTGTTTTTGCAATTCAGGATCGATATCGTTGATAAAGTCTGAGAGCTTGCAATTTTTAAAGCGTTTGTGTTGAGCGAGCTGATCCAACAACTGGAGACGATTTTTATTGGTCAACATCGTCGTTTCTCTAGGGATTTGAGGTGCAAGATCTATAAGGCGCTCTGGTTCTTGGGTGACTACATCATCGAAAGCAAGATAGGTTAATTCAGTCAAGGCAAGAACATCTAACTCATTCACGGGGAGGTCATAAAAGGAATCGTATGCTACATCATTTAAGTAGACAAAAATATTAGCCATAAAAGCTCCTTTCTCTATGTTTATCCTATCACATTTACCTAGAATTAGCTAGTAGGTTTGTTCGAATGACCTAGTAGGGTTTGATTGAAATACATAGAAGATAGATTGCTCCTATTTCAAACCTCTAAACGAGCTTACTTGTATGTTTTTGCTATCAATCCCATTTTCCTTTAAAAAATTCTTCATCTCATTTACATCATCAGGCTGACCTGTGATGAGATAGCTGGCTTGATTGCCGTATTCATCAATAGCACGTTTTAAAAATTCTTGACTTTGAGAAAGTTCCTCGCTAGTTTTATAAGTAAAATTCGGTGTTTTTTGAGTCAGTTCTTTCATCTCATTATCGAAAATAGTAACTCCTTTATCAAAATGGTTGAGAATAATCGGACATTTACCAGCCCATTCTTTGATAAAGGGGCGTAGAGCAGAAATGCCGACATCAGATGCAAAGCAAACTAGTGGCTGATTCGTATCTTTAATGGTTAAAGAGGAATCCAACCAACTCATCTCAACCTCACTGCCAGCCGGTAAATGTGTCAAGGTTTCCTTAAAGTGGCTACCACTATTATGAGTCAAAATGAGAATTTCATCTTCATCAGGTGTGGAGGCAATGGTTAGCCATCGACTGGTTTGCTCTCCCTTAGCTTCATATTTTTTAGCAGTAGACGAAGTATCAGGGAGTGTAAACTTAGCATAAGCCCCAGCTTTCCAGATTTGATGACTCGGTTTTGTGATATGAATTAAATATAGATCTCCGCTAGGGTTTTCGATGGATTTTATCGATAATGTCTGGCTTCGTCCAAGATAAGCGATGGCCCCCCAAGTTATAATACATAGCGCTCCAAGTGTTGATAGAATGATAATAAACATTTTTTTACCTCTTTTCATTTTTTATGACTCCTGTTCTTAATTTTATGAATGAACTAGAAAAAAATTCATTCACAACTTTTCAAAAAATAAAGAAATCCATTCTTTATTTTAGAACTCCTTTAATGAAGTTGGTTGCAAGTATTTCAACAGTTTTGCCAATATCTGGAAAATCTTTTTCCGTGATATGCATATCCATATAGTAAAACAGATTATAAACCTGTAAAATATCTTGAATCTTTTCTGGCGAGTACCCTTCAGCCTGCATACGATTTGTAAAAGTTTTAACTAGGAACTGATGAAAAGGATTTGCGACTTTGCCTTCTTCCGAGGAATAGTAGCTGTGCAACTCATCTGCGATGGCAGGATTGTACCACTCTGCAAGGATTTTATTGGAAGAAACGAGAGTTCTGGACTGAGCAAATAGTTGACCAATGAGGTCGATCATGTCAATTTTCCAATCCAGTTCTTCGATCATAGCTTGGCGAACACGGTTGTTTTCATCTATATAGATGTCTAGAAAAATGGCTTCTTTACTCTCGTAATAGTTATAAAAAGAACCAACTGCAACACCAGCTTGCCTAGCAATTTCTGAAATTCCTGTTGCCTTGTAACCTTTTTTCGAAAAAACTTCATAGGCTGCTGTCTTTAAAGATTGTTTTTTGTCCAATAGGATTTAACCTCCTTTGTTTTATGAATGAATAAATTTAGTCGTTCATTCATTCATATTCTAACAAATCATGGCTAGCTTGTCAATAAGAAGGCTAGATCTATTAAATAAGTTAAAGAAACGCTAACTAAATGAGCACAAAAAGGAAAATATAGGATAAGGCTGGAACTATAATTAAAAATAAGGTATGATATCAGTGGGAATATTCTCTATTTAGCATCTGTTTTCTGATCTGGATTTGGGAAATAGGCTGCTAAACAGTATGAGATACTGATCCGTAAATCTGATATGAAGGGTTTTGATACTTTGAAAAATAGCAAAGGAGGAGCGCATGCACAAGATTTTACTAGTAGAAGATGACCAAGTTATTCGGCAACAAGTGGGGAAACTGCTCTCTGAGTGGGGCTTTGAGGTCGTTTTGGTAGAAGATTTTATGGAAGTATTGAGCCTTTTTGTTCAGTCAGAACCTCATTTGGTCCTCATGGATATTGGTTTGCCACTCTTTAATGGTTATCACTGGTGCCAGGAGATTCGTAAAATTTCCAAGGTACCTATCATGTTTCTGTCTTCGAGAGATCAGGCGATGGATATTGTCATGGCGATCAATATGGGAGCGGATGACTTTGTAACTAAGCCTTTTGACCAGCAGGTGCTCCTTGCCAAGGTTCAAGGCTTGTTGCGCCGTTCCTATGAGTTTGGGCGGGATGAAAGTTTGCTAGAGTATGCAGGTGTAATCCTCAATACCAAGTCTATGGACCTGCACTATCAGGGGGAAGTCCTGAGCTTGACCAAGAATGAATTTCAAATTTTGCGGGTCTTGTTTGAACATGCTGGCAATATCGTAGCGCGTGATGACTTGATGAGAGAACTCTGGAATAGCGACTTTTTCATCGATGATAACACCTTGTCTGTCAACGTTGCTCGCTTGCGTAAAAAGTTGGAGGAGCAAGGTTTAGCAGGCTTTATCGAAACCAAGAAAGGGATAGGATACGGACTGAAACATGCTTGATTGGAAATCATTTTTTCTAGCCTATCTGCGTTCTCGCAGTCGCATCTTTGTCTATATTTTTTCATTAGGCTTTCTTGTCCTTCTCTTTCAGTTTTTATTTGCTAGTCTAGGAACTTATTTTCTTTATTTCTTTCTGCTCAGTAGTTTTTTGACCTTCTTATTTTTGGCTTGGGATATTTTTGCAGAAGCTCAGGTTTACCGGCAGGAAATACTCTATGCTGAGAGAGACCCCAAGTCTCCTCTGGAATGTGCGCTAGCAGAAAAGCTCGAAGAGCGTGAATCTGAATTGTATCAAAAGAAGTCGGAATCGCAGAGCAAACTGACGGATTTGCTTGATTACTACACCTTATGGGTTCACCAGATCAAGACGCCCATTGCGGCTAGTCGCCTTTTAGTAGCAGAAGTCTCTGATCGGGAGGTTAAGCAGCAACTGGAACAGGAAATCTTTAAGATTGACTCCTATACCAATCTGGTGTTGCAGTATCTTCGTTTAGAGAGCTTCCATGATGACTTGGTATTTGAAAAGGTTCAAGTGGAGGATCTGGTGAAAGAAGTGGTTCGCAAGTATGCTCTTTTCTTTATCCAAAAGGGACTGACGGTCAATCTCCATGACCTTGACAAAATCATCGTGACTGATAAGAAATGGCTGTTGGTCGTCATTGAACAAATCCTCTCAAACAGTCTCAAATACACCAAGGAAGGTGGACTAGAGATCTATATGGAAGGCCAGGAGCTATGTATCAAGGATACGGGAATCGGGATTAAAAACAGTGATGTGCTCCGAGTCTTTGAACGTGGTTTTTCAGGCTACAATGGGCGTTTAACCCAGCAGTCATCTGGACTTGGCCTCTACCTATCCAAGAAAATTTCTGAAGAACTTGGTCATCAAGTTCGTATCGAGTCTGAGGTTGGAAAAGGAACGACAGTGCGAATTAAGTTTGCGGAAGTGAACCTACTTATTGAGTAAAAAGAAATGCTAAGAACTTGGAAGAAATCTTTCAAGCTCTTCTTTAGATTTCTATGTAGTGAGAAAATAGGATAGAACAAAGAAAAAGGTAACTGGAATTTTTCCCGTTCACTATCTTTTAAATTGATTGAGTTCTTCAGAGAAAGGTTGTAAAATTTTTGATATAATATCAAGGATGGACTGATGGATATTTAAAGGATTATTTTCAAAAGAATGACAGGTGAGAATTAAAATATGTAAAATTGAAAAGAAGTCTCTCTGCCACCATCTAAGCAGAAACAAGAGTATATGAAATAAAAGGAGTAACCAATGACTGGAAATTATTCAACACGTGAATATCGTGAGAAATTATATGATGATCTTCATGTTCGATTAAGAGATACAGTGATTTTGATGTGTGCGATTTTTATTGCCTCTATAGGTTTAAATATGAATTCAACAGCTGTCATTATTGGAGCCATGCTGATTTCCCCTCTTATGACATCGATTGTTGGACTCGGATTTGGTTTAGCTATTTTTGATACGCGTTTAATCAAGCAATCTTTAGAGGTTTTATTTACTCAAGTATTGGTTAGCTTGCTTGTCTCGACTCTGTATTTCTGGATTTCTCCCTTATCTTATGCAAGTAGCGAATTGATTGCTCGAACCTCTCCAACCATTTGGGATGTTCTCATAGCTATTGCTGGTGGGATAGCAGGTGTAATTGGGTCAAGGAAAAAAGAAGCAAACAATATTGTTCCAGGAGTAGCTATTGCAACAGCTCTGATGCCACCTATCTGTACTGCAGGTTATGGTTTAGCTAATGGAAATGTACGATTTTTATTTGGGGCTCTCTATCTTTTCTTGATCAACTGTGTCTTCATCATGTTAACAAACATTGTTGGAACAAGAATTTTGATGAGGAAATCTCCCTTAAGTTCATTTAAAGAGCTAAACATTAAAATGAGAATTGGCTTGATATCCTTGATTGTATTATTGATTCTTCCAGCTAGTTATTCAGCAGTCACTCTGACGATAGATCAAGCGCGAAAAGAAGGAATCAAACAGTTTGTAGGAAAAGAGTTCGCCAATCACACGGTCATTAATCAAGTCTACAAGTCAAGGGACAATGAATTAGTCTTGACGGTTGTTGGAGATCCGATTTCAGAAGAAGAATTAGAAAGGATCCACCAAAAACAAGCCTCTTACGGTATTCAATCTGTCCAATTGAAAGTCAATCAAGTCCATAATTCGACAAAATTAGACAGTGATACCACCAAGGAATTTTATGAAACCATTAACAAGTATATCGATCAAAAACTCTCTGAAAAAGATTCACAAAAAGATCTCGTAAAAGAAAATGAAGCAGACAAGGATTGAGGATAGTCAACTTTTCTAATTCATGGAAGCAAATTTTGGGAGGATATCCTATATCCAACAGTTAGTGGATAGAAAGGATTGTTTATGAGGATACCATTTGTGGTGGTTTAACTAATCACTACTATCTCAGGTAAAATAAAATATAAAAAGGCGGTGGGACAGAAATCGATAGACAAAGTCTCGATTTCGTAGTCCCAGCCCCGCGAGGATGATTAGGAGCTTTTTGGAGTCTAAAAGACGAACAAAAAGTTCAATCAGCTACCGCGTCAAAGTTTAATTGCTAATAAAAAGTGAGGTCGGGATCGTTTGTCCCAACCTCTTTTTTAGGTAGCTGGAATTCTTATCCCAGGTTAAACGTTTTATTTCTCAACACGAGATTTGTTGGCGATATCAGCTAGGATAGTTGCTACAAACTCATCTACTGACACAGTGTTTGTTTCTTTTTGTCCATAGCGACGAACGTTAACAGTTCCGTCTTCCATTTCCTTGTCCCCAACGATCAATTGGTAAGGAATCTTGCTGGTTTGAGAAGCACGGATCTTGAACTGCATTTTTTCATTGCGCTCATCCACGTCTGCACGGACACCACGGTCACGGAGTTTCTTAGCCACTTCCCAAGCGTAGTCCACGTGTTTTTCGTTAGAAACTGGGATGAGGGTTACTTGGTGTGGTGCCAGCCATGTTGGGAAGGCACCCTTGTAGTTTTCAATCAAGATAGCTGTGAAGCGTTCCATGGTTGAGATAACCCCACGGTGAATCATAACTGGACGGTGCTCTTCACCATCAGCTCCGATGTATTTGAGGTCAAAGCGTTCTGGAAGCAAGAAGTCAAGTTGGATAGTAGAAAGAGTTTCTTCTTTTCCGAGAGCTGTCTTAACTTGGATATCCAATTTTGGTCCGTAGAAGGCTGCCTCACCTTCAGCTTCAAAGTAGTCAACACCCATTTCATCAAGTGCTGCACGAAGCATGGTTTGGGCATTTTCCCACATCTCATCGTTGTCAAAGTACTTGTGAGTATCTTGAGGGTCACGAAGAGAGAGACGGAAGCGGTATTCAGTCAAGTTGAAGTCTTCATAAACATCGATAATCAACTGAAGGGCACGTTGGAATTCTTCTTGGATTTGTTCTGGAGTTACAAAGAGGTGACCGTCGTTGAGAGACATTTCACGCACACGTTGAAGACCAGTGAGGGCACCAGATTTTTCGTAACGGTGCATCATCCCGATTTCAGCGATACGGATTGGCAACTCACGGTAGGAGTGAACATGGTGTTTGAAAACTTGGATGTGGTGTGGGCAGTTCATTGGACGAAGGACAAACTCTTCACCGTCCCCCATGTCCATAGTTGGGAACATGTCCTCTTGGTAGTGATCCCAGTGACCAGAAGTCTTGTAAAGCTCAACAGAAGCAAGCGGTGGAGTGTAAACGTGTTGGTAGCCAGAAGATAATTCCTTGTCAACGATATAACGTTCCAATTCACGACGGATAGTTGCACCGTTTGGCAACCAGAATGGAAGTCCTTGTCCGACTTCTTGAGAAATCATGAAGAGGTCAAGCTCTTTACCAAGTTTACGGTGGTCACGTTCTTTGGCTTCTTCACGCATTTGAAGGTAGTTCTTCAAGTCTTTCTTGTCGAACCAGGCTGTACCATAGATCCGTTGCATCATAGCATTGTCGCTATTTCCACGCCAGTAAGCACCAGCTACATGGAGAAGGTGGAAGATTTGGATGCGGCCTGTTGAAGGGACGTGAGGTCCACGGCAGAGGTCTACATATTCACCCTGACGGTAGATAGTCAACCCACCTTCGTCTTCTGAGTGTTCTTCGATCAATTCCAACTTGTAAGGGTCGTTTTTGAAGATTTCACGCGCTTCATCTTTAGTCACTTCTTCACGAATAGATGGGAAGTTTTCTTTAACGATTTTTTGCATTTCTTCTTCGATACGAGGAAGGTCTTCGTTAGAGATTTGACCAGCAGTATTGTCTGTATCGTAGTAGAAGCCATCTTCGATAGCTGGACCGACTCCCAAATGAATATCTGGGAAGAGGCGACGTGCTGCTTGGGCGAACAAGTGGGCAGCTGAGTGACGCAAGATTGGAAGGGCATCTTCGTGATCAGGTGTCACGATTTCGATGCTTCCATCTTCAGTGATAGCACGAGTCGTGTCGATGAGTTTGCCGTTGAATTTACCAGCCAAGGCTTTTTTAGCTAGGGAATTGCTGATAGATTGGGCAATTTCAAAAGTAGTAACGCCAGATTCGAATTCACGAACAGCGCCATCTGGGAAAGTAATCTTAATCATGGTTTTCTCCTTAAATATTTATTCTATTTTTGTTGGACAATTTTAAGAGCCGAGCAACTTCTTCTGCAGTCTGATTCTCTGATTGACTACCATCTGTTACGAGGCTAGGATAGCCTAATCTCACCGCTTCCTTACGAACCATTTGAGCAAAAAGAATGTCTCGTTGCATCCAGTTTTCAAAAGCTTGCTCGGGGTTGGTTGTACCCTCTAAGACATAAGGAACCCATTCTCTCTGTATATAATGCTTTTTTTGAAAATCAGCTGTCGGAGTCAAGCATAGATAGGAAGATGCTTGACATTCAAGCTTCTTTACCAAGTGAGGCAAAAGTCCTGCTCCCTCCACCAAGAGAGGTCTGTTTTGATTCTTTATCAAGTAAGATTTTACATAAGGAAAAATCTCTTCATAAAAGCGCCATTCTTCATCTGCCATCTCTTCTGGATTTCTCATCCAGATTTGTTCTGGATTTCTATCCTGCCTAAGAAGGCAAATTGGCTGTGAGTCTTCACTTGCTTGACTCATCATCTCTTCTACCAAATCATCCAGTTTGATATGAAGTAGTTGATACTGTCTAGCAAGAAGTGAGGCAATTGTTGACTTTCCACTGCAAGGCGATCCGCCAATCATATAAAGCATCATTCTTCCTCCTTCTGACAAAACAAAAACGACATCCTAAAAGGACGTCGCAACGTGGTTCCACCTTCATTCATGTTCCTCAAAAAAGAGGGACACCTCTGATTGGCTTTAACGTGGCCACCGTTTTATGTTTACATAAAAGTCAGTAGAGTAGTATCAGTTTAGGCTTTCTATGCGTTTCCAGCAACCACGCACTCTCTAGTAGAAAGGGACTAAGTGACTTGTCTCTATGCATTATTATAGCATGATTGCGAGAATTTTCAAGGTTTTTGTATAATTTTTTTATTTTTCTCTCGCTGGAAGACATGCTTGATCCCCACACCAGCAGCCAAGCCAAGTAGGGCAAAGAGTTCATAGGCTAGGAAGTAAAGTAGGATGAACTCACCAAAGGTGATGATGGTAAAGCAATAGAGCAGACCAATACCGAGTAGCCACCAAAGTGAGAAATGAAATCGATAGCTATAAAGTAGCGATACGATAAAGGTTACCAGAGGTGAGAAGAGGATGATGTTATAAATGTACAGTCCCTTCAGTGTATATGGGTCAGAGATGAGTAGAGAGAGGAGCTCATAGAGGGGCCAGTAAAAAAAGAAAGTGACAAGGTAGTATGGGATATACTTAAGATAATTCCGCATGGCAATAGTCCTCCAATCTGGAAAAATTGAGAGATATTGTAGACCACATAATCCTAAATGAAGGGGAAATCTCTACTTATATTATAGCACGATTTAGAAGCTCTTACAATTTAATCCAGTGATCAGTGATAGTGATCTTTTCGAGTGTTTTCTGTTATAATACTAACAAAAGAAGTAAGAGAATGAGGAGAAAGAATGACCAAAATAGCAGTTCTTTCAGACATACATGGAAATACGACAGCTTTGGAAGCTGTACTGGATGATGCTAAAGCTGCAGAGGTAGATGAGTACTGGCTTTTAGGGGATATTCTGATGCCAGGGACAGGACGTAGAAGGATCTTGGACCTCTTAGCTAGCTTGCCTATTACAGTAAGAGTTCTGGGAAATTGGGAGAATAGTCTCTGGCGAGGTCTGCATCGCAAGTTAGATCCTACAATAGCGAGTCATCGTTATCTCCTGCGTCAAAGTCAGTACATCTTAGAGGAGGTCAGCCCTGAAGAAATCGAAGACCTCAATAATCAACCCATGCAAGTTCATCGTCAGTTTGGTGATTTGATGGTGGGAATCACTCACCATCTCCCTGATAAAAACTGGGGTAGAGAATTGATTCATACGGGAAAACAAGAAGATTTTGATAGATTGGTCACGAATCCACACGCCTCTATCGCAGTATATGGCCATATTCATCAACAGTTGCTTCGTTATGGAAGTGATGGACAGTTGATTCTTAATCCAGGTTCCATTGGACAACCTTTCTTTCTAGATGCGAAGTTGCGTAAGGACCTGCGGGCCCAGTATATGATCTTAGAGTTTGATGAGGCAGGTTTGTCTGATGTTGATTTTCGTCGTGTGGATTATGATGTGGAAACTGAATTGCAGTTGGCTAAAGATTTGAAGCTCCCCTATTTCCAGGTCTACTATGAAAGTTTGGTAAATGGAATTCACCACACTCATAACCATGAATTGTTAGGTCAGATTAGTGAACAAGAAGGTTATGATCAGGATGTTGAACTCTGGATGGAAAGAGACAAGAAAGATTGGTTTTAAGAGGACTTCTAGCTAGAAATCAGATAGTCTAGTGACTGCTGCTGTTTCGCGATAAGTCGAACTGGATACGAATTGACGGCTTCTCAAATTTATGTTAGAATAACGGAATATAACTAATTTGAATCTCATACTAATTGATATTCAAAATAAGAGGAGACAGATAATGAAACCAGAAGAGTTACACGCCATTGCCTCGGAGTTGGGCTTGCAATTTGACGAAGATTCGCGTAGTATTTATGGCACGCAGTCAGGCTATTTACTTTTCCTGCAAGAAACTGATGTGAAAAATCAGTTTCGACTTTGTGTCAGTGTGAGTTTGAATGGCAATCCTGCGGATTCAGAAGAAAACGAATTGGTTTGGGATGAGTTTAAGAGTGAATCTCTTCCAAACTTGTCGACCTTGTCTATCAACCAGTACCTTGTTTCTTTTGTTGTAAAAGGTGCCATGCGCAAATCAAAAACAATTGAGAAGTTACAGACGCTCATAACAGATCTCGTTGCCTTCCTTGAAACCCATCATTTCGTCCAAGTCTGTGCCTACAGTGGTCAGGAGGGTCCTGTTGGTCTCTATCAATTAGGTGATTCAATTTTCCTTATCAATGAGGAAAGCTATCAATTGCTGAAGAGCAATCTTCAGATTGAGGTGGATTCTTATCAAAATCAAAAGGAAAATGTTCTTCTTGGAGCAGTTGGTGCGTTGCTTGGAGCCTTGATTGGTGGAGCAGTTGCTCTATTTATCGCTCGTCTAGGTTATGTAGCTATGGTAGCGGGGATTGTTCTGGGGATTTGTACCATTAAAGGATATGAAATCCTTGGAAGAAAGGTATCTCGAAAGGGGATTGTAATTTCCTCTATTTGGATGGTGATTACTGTCTTTCTAGTGAATCAAATTGATTTGGCGATGGAAGTCGTTTCCAAACTAGGGGTTGAGTTTGCCTTTGCTTTCCGAGCGGTGAATGAATTAATCTTTAACGGTGATTTCCCAAAAAATTATTTTTATAATCTAGCTATGTTAGCTGTGTTTACCTTAGTTGGTGCTGGGGCGTCTATCAGCTCGGTTTGGTCAAGTCATAAAACAAAAGGGATTGTCCGTAAAATTGCATAAAAAAATAAGTCTTTGTATGTCCTCCGCTGTTCTGAGTACCAAGAGGGATACAGGACTTTTTGCATGGAGAAGGTAATCATTCGTTAATATTTGACAGGATAAGCAAAAAAGGTATAATGTTTATACGGGAAAAGATGAATAAAATATCAATGAAAGGAGAAGAAGATGCAAATTTCAAGCCGATTTACAATTGCGACTCATATGATGATTATTATTGCAATGCAGGATACAGAAAGTAAAGTAACCAGCGATTTTCTTGCGGCCAGTGTTGGAGTCAATCCAGTCATTATCCGTAAGACTTTATCGCAACTCAAAAAAGCAGGGTTGATCTCAGTTGCTCGTGGTACGGGAGGAACTGAGATAATAAAAGACCATCAAGAGATCAGTTTGTTGGATGTCTACCAAGCTGTGGAGTGTTTAGGAAAATCTGGTAAGCTCTTTAGTTTCCATGACAATCCAAATCCTAATTGCCCAATTGGTGCGAATATCCATGCAGTTTTGGACCAAAAGCTGTTCGATGTTCAAGCAGCTATGGAAAACCAACTGCGTCAGACAAGTCTGGCTCAGGTTGTAGCCGATGCTCAGAATAAACTGTCTAAGTAAGAGGACTAAGGTTCTCTTTTTCTATTGCCATAATTATGGTACAATGTAGTCATTAAAGGAGGAGACTATGTACTTTATCACAGGATTTTTTGTCCTACTTTTTCTCGTTTCGTTTTTAAGGGACAATCGTAGTCTCTGGAATCCAGCTCTCTTGCTTTTGTCTCTGCTTTTTTCTTATATGTCTATTGCCAATCTTTTTTACGAAGCTGGGCAGAAAGAAGTGCACATGGTTTTCTTTGCAGGGATTTTTCTCCTGCTGCCTCTTTTAGTTTTTCTAAGTGGTTTTTTCCTTATTTATAATGGATTTGTGTTATTGAAAAAAGAAGGAAAATCCAAGGCAAATTATTTGTCTCTAGGATTAGGCTGCGTGATTCTATTCTTTTTTGTGATCATGGCGATTCGAGTGAGCGATACCAAGGGCTTGTTTTACACCAATCATCTAGTGAATATTATCTTTTTCTTTTTGATTTATTCGTATTTGATTTTTGGTTTTGCCTTTGCAGGATTTCTGCTTTATTCCATTCTGTATCTTTTCATTCCTAAGAAAAAACATTATGATTTTATCATCATTCACGGAGCAGGCTTGTTGAATGGAGAAAAAGTCACTCCCTTACTGAAGAGTCGCATTGACAAGGCAGTAGAAGCTTATCACCAGTCTCTCAATCCCAATGTTAAAATCATCGCAAGTGGTGGTCAAGGTGGGGATGAGAAGATTTCCGAGGCTCAGGCAATTTGTAATTATTTGCTGGAAGAGACGGATGTTCCGAGAGAAGCGATTCTCCTAGAGGAAGACTCAACGACGACCTATGAGAATCTTCTCTTCTCAAAAGAAATGGGAGAGAAGCTGGTGGCCAGTCCACGTTTTCTCTTTGTGACCAATGATTACCATGTTTTTCGTACCAGTACCTATGCTCGCCGTATTGGGATGAAGGGAGATGGTCTTGGTTGCCGTACAGCCGCCTACTATATCCCATCGGCCTTTATCAGAGAATACATTGCTCTATGTGTGAAGATGAGATGGCTTTTTCTCGCCTTCTATATTTTATTAATTTTAGCTCTGATTTTCTCCTATAGAGGTGTTCTATGGTAATCAAAAAATCAGCTCTCCATTTTTGCGGAGAGCTGGATTTTTATTCTGCGGCTTGTTGCCAACGTTTTGCTAGCTTATGAGACAAGCTAGAAATAGCAAAGTTAAAGATAAAGTAAATCAAGGCAATCAGGATATAAAGACTGAAGACCTGCTCTGGTTCAAAATAGCGTCCCATGAGAATTTGGCTGGCTCCAAAGAGTTCTTGTAGGGCGATAACAGAGTAGAGAAGACTGGTATCCTTGATTACAGTTACAAACTGAGAAATGATAGCTGGCAGCATTTTACGGATCGCTTGTGGGAGAATGATGTAGTAGAGGATTTGCGCAGAGGTGAATCCTTGCGACATTCCTGCTTCGTACTGGCCCTTGTCCACGGCATTGAGGCCACCTCGGATAATCTCAGCCAGGGCTGCTGAGGTAAAGAGGGTAAAGGCAGTAATACCAGCTGGTGTGGACTTCATCTTAAACACCAAAAAGATGGTGAAAATCCAGAGGAGGTTGGGAACGTTACGTACAAACTCGATATAAATGCTGGAGATGATCCGTAAGACAGGATTTTTCCCATTTCTCATGACGGCTAGTACTGTTCCGATAAGGGTCGAGAGGACGATAGCAATCAGAGAAATGTAGAGAGTTAAGCCAAATCCTTTAAAGATAAAGACTAGGTTATCTGGGGTCAAAACTTCTAAAATAGATTCCATAGTAACCTCCTAAAGTGAATAGGCTTTTTTGTTGGCTTGCTCCATCTTGCGACCAAACTGGGCAACAGGGAAGCACAGGGCAAAGTAGAGAAGAGCAGCGCCTAAAAAGGCTGGGATATAGTTTCCGTTGAGAGCCGACCAAGACTTAGTCACAAACATCAAGTCTACTCCAGAGATGATAGCTACGGTAGAGGTGTTCTTGATGAGGTTAACAATTTGGTTGGTCAAAGGTGGGAGAATGATACGGAAGGCCTGAGGCAAGATAATCAAGCGCATGGCACTGATATAGGTAAAACCTTGCGACAAGGCGGCCTCCATCTGACCGCTAGGAATAGACTGAATCCCTGAACGAATAACCTCAGCGATATAGGCGCCGTGATAGAGTCCCACGCAGAGAACGGCTGTCCAATAAATCGGAATCATGATGGTATGGTCACTGATAAGAGGCAAACCATAAAAGACGATGACAAACTGCACCAAGAGGGGAGTATTTTGGTAAAATTCGACAAAGATACGAGCCAAAACGCGCAAGACTGGGCGTTTGCTTGTTGACATGGCTCCAAAGAAGATGCCCAAAACCATGGCGACGATAAAGGAACCAATCGCTAGGGCAAGAGTGAAGAGGAAACCATTGAAAAATTGTCCAAAATCCTGAAAATAGGCTGTCCAAGATGATAAATCTGTCATGGGGTGTCCTCCTTAATCTGCGGTATGGCTAGATGGTTTGAGTTTGTAACGGTCATAGAGTTTCTGCAAACTACCGTCCTTGGTCCATTTAGTGACCAAGCTATCAAGATAGTCGTTTAGCTCGGTATTTGATTTTTTGGTGACGATACCGTAGTCAGATGGCTTGAAACTATCATCTAGTAGTTCTGTCCGTTTGCTGATGTAGCCAGACAGGATAGAACGGTCTACGGAAAAGGCATCAATACGGTGAGCGTGAAGGGAAGTAATCAATTCTGGGTAGGAACCAAGTTCGACAAATTTAAAGGTTAGACCTTTCTTTTTACCCAGTTCAGTAATCAGGCGTTGGGTGATGGAACCTTGGGCAACCCCAATGGTTTTACCGTTTAGATCTTCAATGCTTTTGATGTTGGCAGATTTATTGACCAAAAAGCCGGAAGCATCCGTATAGTAGGGACTGGTGAAGTTGTATAATTTTTTACGCTCGTCTGTGATGGTGAAGGTTGCGATATCCATGTCGACCTGTTCATTGTCTAGTAGTGGTCCGCGGGTTTGAGCGGTAACTGGAACGTAGCGAATCTTGACCTTGAGTTCGTCTGCAATCATCTTGGCAAGGTCCGTTTCGATACCAGAATAAGTCCCGGTCTTGGGGTCCTTGTAGCCAAAATTAGGAACGTCTTGTTTGACACCGACAACTAGTTCGCCTCTTTTTTGAATGTCTGCGACACTGGTATCAGCCTGAACTGGTTTAGCAGCAGCAAGACCGAAAAGGCTAATCAATAATGCTGATAAAAAGAATTTCTTTTTCATAGGTGCCTCCTTATTTGACTTTGTCACTTTCATGATTGATAATTTTGCTGAGGAATTGTTGGGCACGAGGTTCGCTTGGATTGTCGAAAAAGTCATCGACATCTGTCGTATCTACTAGAACCTCTCCGTCGGCCATAAAGATAATGCGGTCCGCAACCTCTCGAGCAAAGCCCATTTCGTGGGTAACGATGATCATGTTCATCCCGTCATGCGCCAGTTTTTGCATAACTGCTAGAACATCTCCGATGGTTTCAGGGTCAAGAGCAGATGTTGGTTCATCAAAGAGGAGGAGCTCCGGATGCATGGCAAGACCACGTGCGATGGCGATCCGCTGTTTTTGCCCACCAGATAGCATAGCTGGATAGGAATCTTTCTTGTCCCACATATTTACAAATTCCAGATATTTTTGGGCTGTTTTTTCAGCTTCTTTTTTATCAATTCCTAGAACTTTAACGGGCGCAAGTGTCACGTTTTCTAACACTGTTTTGTGTGGATAAAGGTTAAAATGTTGAAAAACCATGCCGACTTCCTTACGAAGAGGAACTAAATCTTTCTGACTAGCACCTGCTACTTGGTGTCCATTGACCAGGAGACTTCCTTTGTCAACAGCCTCTAAACCATTGATTGTACGGATAAGAGTGGACTTCCCAGAGCCAGAAGGTCCAAGCAGGACAACAACTTGTCCTTTTTCAAAACGGAGATTGATGTCGCGGAGTGCGTGATAGTCTCCATAATATTTTTCGACGTTTTTAAATTCTACTAAAGTCATGAGAGATCTCCTTTGTGTTAGATTTTATAACATGATTCTACACCAAAAGAATGTTCTTGTCAAATCATATCTGAAAAAAATTCACTAAAATGTTATAAAAAAGCAATCTGGATAGAGAAAATGCCTAAATCATGTTATAATGAAACGATAGAATTCTTAGAAAGAGTGGATGTTTTTTTGATAACTCCTACTTATGAATGGCAGTTTGCCCCGCAGGTTGAAGATGCGGATTTTACAAAGATAGCCAAGAAGGCTGGGCTGGGTCCTGAAGTGGCTCGGTTATTATTTGAAAGAGGGATTCAGGATGAAGAAAGTCTAAAGAAGTTTTTAGAACCTTCTTTAGAGGACTTACATGACCCCTATCTGCTCCATGATATGGACAAGGCAGTGGAACGGATTCGTCAGGCCATTGAAGAAGGGGAGAATATCCTCGTTTACGGTGACTATGATGCGGATGGCATGACCTCAGCTTCTATTGTTAAGGAAAGTTTGGAACAACTTGGCGCCGAGTGCCGTGTTTACCTGCCAAATCGTTTTACCGATGGCTATGGTCCCAATGCCAGTGTCTATAAATACTTTATCGAGCAAGAGGGAATTTCCTTGATTGTGACAGTGGACAATGGGGTTGCAGGTCACGAAGCCATTGAATTGGCCCAGTCTATGGGAGTAGATGTCATTGTGACCGACCACCATTCCATGCCTGAAACCCTTCCTGATGCCTATGCGATTGTTCACCCTGAGCATCCAGATGCGGATTATCCCTTCAAATATTTGGCCGGATGCGGAGTGGCTTTCAAGCTAGCTTGCGCCCTTTTAGAAGAAGTGCAAGTGGAATTGCTTGATTTGGTCGCTATCGGTACCATTGCCGATATGGTGAGCTTGACAGATGAAAACCGTATCATGGTTCAATATGGTCTGGAAATGCTGGGGCATACTCAGCGTATTGGTCTACAAGAAATGCTAGACATGGCTGGGATTGCTGCGAATGAAGTGACAGAAGAAACGGTTGGCTTTCAGATTGCTCCTCGTTTAAATGCCTTGGGGCGCTTGGACGATCCTAATCCCGCCATTGATTTGTTGACTGGATTTGATGACGAGGAAGCACATGAGATTGCCCTCATGATTCATCAGAAAAACGAAGAGCGCAAGGAAATCGTTCAGTCAATTTATGAAGAAGCTAAGACCATGGTGGATCCTGAGAAGAAGGTCCAGGTTTTGGCCAAGGAAGGCTGGAATCCTGGCGTTCTGGGTATAGTGGCTGGGCGCTTGCTGGAAGAACTAGGGCAGACAGTTATCGTTCTTAATATAGAAAATGGTCGTGCCAAGGGTAGCGCTCGTAGTGTGGAAGCAGTCGATATTTTTGAAGCCTTGGATCCCCATCGAGAGCTCTTCATCGCCTTTGGAGGTCATGCTGGAGCGGCGGGTATGACGCTGGAAGTTGAGAAACTTTCAGCTTTATCTCAGGTTTTGGAAGACTATGTCCGTGAAAAAGGCGCAGATGCTGCTGGCAAGAACAAGTTAAATCTAGATGAAGAGCTAGACTTGGAGACTCTTAGCTTGGAAACAGTTAAAAGCTTTGAACGTTTAGCTCCCTTTGGAATGGACAATCAGAAACCTGTTTTTTATATCAAGGATTTTCATGTCGAAAGTGCTAGAACCATGGGAGCAGGCAATGCCCATCTCAAGCTGAAAATTTCCAAGGGTGAGGCGAGTTTTGAAGTGGTGGCCTTCGGTCAAGGCAGATGGGCGACAGAGTTTTCTCAAACCAAGAATCTAGAATTGGCAGTCACCTTGTCTGTCAACCAATGGAATGGGCAAACTGCTCTCCAGTTAATGATGGTGGATGCGCGTGTGGAGGGTGTTCAACTCTTTAACATCCGTGGGAAGAATGCAGTCTTGCCAGAAGGTGTTCCAGTCTTGGACTTTGCTGGAGAATTACCAGAATTAGCAACCAGTGATGCTGTGGTTGTGAAAACCATTCCTGAGGATATTAGCCTGCTGAAGACCGTTTTTCAGGAACAGAATTTCTCAGCTGTCTATTTCAAAAATGACATTGACAAGGCCTACTATCTGACAGGTTATGGAACTAGAGAGCAGTTTGCAAAATTGTACAAGACCATTTACCAGTTTCCAGAGTTTGATATTCGCTATAAGCTGAAGGATCTGGCGGCTTATCTCAATATCCAACAAATCTTGCTGGTCAAGATGATTCAAGTATTTGAGGAACTGGGCTTTGTGACGATCAAAGATGGTGTCATGACTGTCAATAAAGAAGCGCCGAAAAGGGAGATTGCTGACAGTCAGATATACCAAAATCTCAAACAGACCGTTAAAGACCAAGAAATGATGGCGCTGGGTACCGTGCAAGAAATGTATGATTTTTTAATGGAGTAATAGATAGAAAGGGACTGAGATGACCGATCTCGGTCTCTTTTTGACGGATAAATGCTTGATGTGGGAGTGGTTGATAAGACGCTCTTTTGAGTGGTTTACTGATATTAAGATTGGGGAAATGATTCATTTTTATTCTCTTCTATCACTTTATACGATGTCTGCTTTTAAACCTTATGTAGTAAAAGTATAACTATTTGTAATATGACTAAAATATAACTCTAAACGAACTGACATGTAAATTAGGTATGATTTCCTTATCAACAAAAAATAGGGAGAACATAGTTATGAAAAAAACAGTTACGAAACTGACTCTTGGTTTAACTTCTACTGCTGTTTTAGCAACAGTTGGTGCTCAAACGGTTCATGCCAACTCTTACGTTGTCCAAGACGGAGATTCATTTTTTGCCATTGCTACTGCCAATGGTATGGATCCTTATGACTTGGCGGCTTTGAATGGGAAAACCATCTTTGATACCATCCACCCAGGAGATGTTCTCCAAGTGGGTGGTTCAGCTCAGGCTAGCTCTACCTACAGCGCTCCAGCCGCAACTGTCAATGAAGTATCAGATACAGAAGATGTTGTCGAAAAGACTCCAACAAACTATGGGAACTCATATCCTGTTGGTCAATGTACATGGGGCGTGAAAGAATTAGCGCCTTGGGCTAGCAACTGGTGGGGAAATGCCAACACGTGGGCAATCTACGCGAGTGCTCAAGGCTATAAGACAGGAAGTGTTCCAGTAGTAGGAGCAATCGCCGTTTGGGACGGTGGTGAATATGGACACGTTGCTTATGTAACAGATGTTCAAAGTGAAAGCTCTATCCAGGTATTGGAAGCAAACTACAGACGTCAAAAGCAGATTGCGAATTACCGTGGCTTCTTTAATCCACATGAATTTTTAGGAAACGTCACTTATATCTATCCAAACTAAAGATGATAAAAAGATTTAGAATTTCTAAGTCTTTTTTCTTTTTGAAGAAATTTCCTATCGTTAACCTCCATCTTAATGGTTAATTGCTGAAAAAATTTTAGATTCTGTAGCGAACAGGAAATTCTCTCTTTTGGATGTAGATAAACCATGTCTTTGTAGAAAATAGTTTTCAAGTCGAGAGGTAAAAGCAAGTTTTTTTGAACTAAAAGAGAAATTTAGGGTTCGAGAAAGGTATCTGAAATTAAATTGATTCAAAAAGCCCATATTTTTGATGGTACAATCGTTCTATTATCTTCGATGAAGCCTCCAAAAGAGAAGTCAAAGTAAAAGAATTCGATTCACAGTAGTGACTAATCTCTAGTTAAAAACCTATCTTCGTTTTGAAAATAATCAAAAAAATGGTATAATGGTAGGAAAAGATTCGGCTGGAAGTTTTAGAACTTTTAGAATAAGAGGGTGAATTCGCCCTATAATCAAGATAAATGAAGTTTCGGAGGAAAAATGAGTAATATTAGTTTAACAACACTAGGTGGTGTACGAGAAAATGGGAAAAATATGTACATCGCTGAGATCGATGGTTCTATTTTTGTTTTGGATGCGGGGCTTAAATACCCTGAAAATGAACAACTAGGTGTTGATGTCGTCATTCCAAATATGGACTACCTTTTTGAAAATAGCGATCGTATCGCAGGGGTCTTTTTGACCCACGGACATGCGGATGCCATTGGTGCCCTGCCTTATCTTTTGGCAGAGGCTAAGGTGCCTGTGTTTGGTTCTGAGTTGACCATTGAGTTGGCCAAACTCTTTGTCAAAGGAAATGATACGGTTAAGAAATTCAATGACTTTCATGTGATTGATGAAGATACGGAGATCGACTTTGGAGGGACTGTGGTTTCCTTCTTCCGTACAACTCACTCTATCCCAGAAAGTTTGGGAATAGTCCTGAAAACAGCTGAAGGTAGCATTGTTTACACAGGAGACTTCAAGTTTGACCAGACAGCTAGCGAATCCTATGCGACGGATTTTGCTCGTTTGGCAGAGATTGGTCGTGATGGTGTCTTGGCGCTCCTCAGTGATTCAGCCAATGCTGATAGCAATATCCAGGTAGCTAGCGAGAGTGAAGTTGGGGATGAAATTACTCAGACCATTGCAGACTGGGAAGGTCGTATCATCGTTGCAGCAGTTGCCAGCAACCTCTCTCGTATCCAGCAGGTTTTTGATGCTGCAGCAGATACAGGTCGCCGAGTTGTTTTGACTGGATTTGATATTGAAAATATCGTCCGCACTGCGATTCGACTCAAAAAATTATCTCTAGCTAATGAAAGTCTCTTGATTAAACCTAAAGAAATGTCTCGTTTTGAAGACCATGAGTTGATTATCCTTGAGACGGGCCGTATGGGTGAACCTATCAATGGACTTCGTAAGATGTCCATTGGTCGCCACCGCTATGTGGAAATCAAAGATGGGGACTTGGTTTATATCGTAACGACTCCATCTATCGCCAAAGAAGCCGTCATGGCGCGTGTTGAAAACATGATCTACCAAGCTGGTGGTGTGGTGAAACTCATTACCCAAAGCTTGCGAGTATCCGGACACGGGAATGCGCGTGATTTGCAGTTGATGATCAATCTTTTGCAACCAAATTACCTCTTCCCTATCCAAGGGGAATACCGTGAGTTGGATGCGCATGCCAAGGCTGCCATGGCAGTTGGGATGTTGCCAGAGCATATTTTTATCCCGAAAAAGGGAACAACCATGTCCTACGAACACGGGGACTTTGTCCCTGCTGGCGGGGTTTCTGCAGGTGATGTCTTGATTGACGGAAATGCCATCGGGGATGTTGGAAATGTGGTCCTTCGTGACCGTAAGGTCTTGTCAGAGGATGGAATCTTTATCGTGGCGATCACTGTCAACCGTCGTGAGAAGAAAATTGTGGCCAAGGCCCGTGTTCACACGCGTGGATTTGTTTATCTCAAGAAGAGTCGTGATATTCTCCGTGAAAGTTCAGAATTGATTAACCAAACGGTAGAAGAGTATCTTCAAGGTGATGACTTTGATTGGGCAGATCTCAAAGGCAAGGTTCGTGACAATCTGACCAAGTACCTCTTTGATCAAACCAAGCGTCGTCCAGCAATCTTGCCAGTCGTGATGGAAGCAAAATAATAAGCAGCATACCTACAGAAAAAGTCGAAATTCGGCTTTTTCTTATAGAATAGTATAAAGGAGAAAACCATGGCAGTTATGAATATCGAGTATTACTCTGAAGTTTTGGATATGGAGTGGGGCGTTACCGTACTCTATCCAGATGCCAGTCGGGTAACAGAACCAGAGTGCACAGATATTCCTGTTCTTTATCTTTTACATGGAATGTCAGGAAATCAAAATAGCTGGCTCAAACGTACCAATGTCGAACGCTTGTTGCGTGGAACCAATCTCATTGTTATCATGCCCAATACTAGCAATGGCTGGTACACAGATACCCAGTATGGCTATAACTACTATACTGCTCTAGCAGAAGAACTCCCCCAAGTCATGAAACGTTTCTTCCCCAATATGACCAACAAACGAGAAAAAACTTTCATAGCAGGCCTCTCCATGGGTGGATATGGTTCCTTCAAACTAGCTCTCGCAACCAATCGTTTTTCTCATGCGGCTAGTTTTTCTGGTGCGCTTAGTTTTCAGGAATTTTCTCCTGAAAGTCAGGATCTGGGGTCACTTGCCTACTGGAGAGGAGTTTTTGGAGAGATTAAAGACTGGACATCTAGTCCTCATTCGCTTGAAAGCATGGCTGCAAAATCCGATAAAAAGACTAAACTATGGGCTTGGTGTGGGCAACAAGACTATCTCTACTCTGCCAATAATCTCGCAGTGAAAAACCTCAAAAATCTTGGTTTTGAGGTGACCTATAGTCACAGTCCAGGTAAGCACGAGTGGTACTACTGGGAAAAACAATTGGAACGTTTTTTAGCTACCTTACCAATTGACTTTGTCTTGGAAGAACGTTTATCTTAGTTTTAGGTTTCTTTCAGCTTTCTTCAGTAAAATAGAGAATCTATCTTGATCAAGGAGAATGTGATTTCAAGATAGGTTCTTATTTTTATGAAAGGTGGGGCGTCATGTTCTGGATTATTCGATTATTCTTCCGATTTCTTTTGGGAATTTGGCGTTTCTTCTGGCGTCTGGTTTGGACTGTGGTCATTCTACTGCTCATTGCTTTTGGAGTGGTTTGGTATCTGACAGGTGATTTTCATTCTGCGGTCAATCAGGTTGAAAAAATGAGTAAGATTGGTCAAGGTGGCTGGAATCAATGGAAGGAGACGGGAACGCTGGAAGTCTTGTCTCAGACAGACAGTCACCAACATGCAGAAGGCAAGTGGGCTCAGGCCTCAGCTCGCATCTATATTGAGCCACAAATGGATGAAACCTTCCAAGGTGCCTATGCAGAAGCCATAAAAAACTGGAATCAAACGGGAGCCTTTACCTTTGAGGTGGTTGCGGATCCTAGCCAGGCAGATATTGTGGCAAGTGAGATGAATGATGGATCGACCGCTGTAGCAGGTCAAGCCGAGAGTCAAACCAATTTGTTAACCAAACAATTTATATCTGTAACGGTTCGCCTGAATCACTATTATCTATCCAATCCAAACTATGGTTATTCTTATGACAGAATCGTGCACACGGCGGAGCACGAGCTGGGGCATGCCATCGGTTTGGATCATACCAACGAGACTTCTGTCATGCAGCCAGCAGGTTCCTATTATGGGATTCAGCCTCAGGATGTGACAGCTGTTCAAGAACTCTATTCCAGTAGCGACTAGATGAAGTCGGTGCAATCTGAAAAGAAATCAAAGCTCCTCCAACAAGTGATTGGTGGGGCTTTTTGTTCGTCCTGTTGCAGGCTTTTTGCTATAATGGAACTATGAATAACTTGATCAAATCAAAACTAGAGCTCCTACCGACCAGCCCTGGTTGTTACATTCACAAGGATAAAAATGGCACCATTATCTATGTAGGAAAGGCTAAAAATCTGCGTAACCGTGTGCGCTCCTATTTCCGTGGAAGTCACGATACCAAGACTGAGGCTCTGGTATCTGAAATTGTGGATTTTGAATTTATCGTCACTGAGTCCAATATTGAGGCACTTCTCCTAGAAATCAACCTGATCAAGGAAAATCAGCCCAAGTACAATATCATGCTCAAGGATGATAAGTCCTATCCTTTCATCAAAATCACCAATGAGCGTTATCCTCGCTTGATTATCACCCGTCAGGTTAAAAAGGACGGTGGTCTCTACTTTGGTCCCTATCCAGATGTAGGGGCAGCAAATGAAATCAAGCGACTGCTGGATCGGATTTTTCCTTTTCGCAAGTGTACTAATCCACCGTCTAAGGTCTGTTTTTACTACCATATCGGCCAGTGTATGGCCCATACTATCTGTAAAAAAGATGAGGCCTATTTCAAGTCCATGGCTCAGGAGGTTTCTGATTTCCTAAAAGGACAGGATGACAAAATCATCGATGACCTCAAGGGCAAGATGGCAAAGGCAGCTCAAAGTATGGAGTTTGAACGTGCAGCGGAATACCGTGACCTGATTCAGGCCATTGGAACGCTTCGGACCAAGCAACGAGTTATGGCCAAGGATCTTCAAAATCGGGATGTCTTTGGTTACTATGTGGATAAGGGCTGGATGTGTGTCCAGGTTTTCTTTGTCCGTCAGGGAAAACTCATCGAGCGGGATGTCAATCTTTTCCCTTATTACAACGATCCGGATGAGGACTTCTTGACCTATGTGGGACAATTCTATCAAGAAAAATCTCACCTGGTTCCCAATGAAGTATTGATTCCGCAGGATATCGATGAAGAAGCCGTCAAGGCCTTGGTGGATACCAAGATTCTCAAACCCCAACGTGGGGAGAAAAAACAACTGGTCAATCTAGCCATAAAAAATGCTCGTGTTAGTCTGGAGCAGAAGTTCAATCTGCTAGAAAAATCAGTCGAAAAGACCCAAGGGGCTATTGAAAATCTGGGACGCTTGCTCCAAATCCCGACCCCAGTACGTATCGAATCCTTCGATAACTCCAATATCATGGGAACCAGTCCTGTTTCAGCTATGGTGGTTTTTGTCAATGGTAAACCGAGTAAGAAGGATTACCGTAAGTACAAGATAAAAACGGTTGTGGGTCCAGACGACTATGCCAGCATGCGAGAGGTCATTCGCAGACGTTATGGTCGAGTTCAACGAGACGGTTTGACTCCTCCTGATTTGATTGTCATTGATGGGGGACAAGGGCAAGTCAATATCGCAAAGCAGGTCATCCAAGAGGAGCTGGGTTTGGATATTCCAATTGCAGGTCTGCAAAAGAATGACAAGCACCAAACCCATGAACTGCTCTTTGGAGATCCGCTGGAAGTGGTGGAGTTGTCACGAAACTCTCAGGAATTTTTCCTCCTCCAACGCATCCAAGATGAGGTCCACCGCTTTGCTATCACTTTCCACCGGCAACTGCGCTCCAAAAATTCCTTTTCTTCACAGCTGGATGGAATTGAAGGGCTAGGACCTAAACGCAAGCAAAATCTTATGAAGCATTTCAAGTCTCTCACTAAAATCAAGGAAGCCAGTGTGGATGAAATTGTCGAAGTTGGTGTGCCAAGAGCAGTCGCAGAAGATGTGAAAAGAAAGTTGAACCCTCAGGAAGAAGTGGAATTGGCTCAAGTAGCGGAAGAGAGAGTAGATTACCAAACGGAAGGAAATTATCATGAACCATAAAATCGCAATTTTATCAGATATTCATGGAAATGTGACTGCCTTAGAAGCAGTGATTGCAGATGCTAAAGCACAAGGAGTCAGTGAATACTGGCTCATGGGAGACATTTTCCTCCCTGGTCCAGGTGCAAATGACTTGGTCGCTCTGTTAAAGGAACTTCCTATCACTGCAAGTGTTCGAGGCAATTGGGATGATTGTGTCTTAGAGGCTTTAGATGGGCAATATAGCTTAGAAGACCCACAGGAAGTCCAGCTCTTGCGTATGACGCAGTATTTGATGGAGCGAATGGATCCTGCAACGATTGACTGGCTACGAAGCTTACCTATGCTAGAAAAGAGAGAAGTTGACGGTCTGCGTTTTTCTCTTTCTCATAATTTGCCAAATAAGAACTATGGTGGTGACTTGCTAGTTGAGAATGATACAGAGAAATTTGACCAACTCCTAGATGATGAAGTTGATGTGGCAGTCTATGGTCATGTTCACAAGCAGTTGCTTCGTTATGGCAGTCAAGGGCAACAAATCATCAATCCAGGGTCGATTGGCATGCCCTATTTTAATTGGGAGGCGTTAAAAAATCACCGTGCTCAGTATGCTGTGATAGAAGTGGAAGATGGAGAATTGGTAAACATTCTATTCCGAAAAGTTACTTATGACTATGAAGCAGAGTTAGAATTGGCCAAGTCTAAGGACCTTCCCTTTATCGAAATGTATGAAGAACTACGCCGAGATGACAACTATCGGGGGCACAATCTGGAACTCTTAGCTAGTTTAATTGAAAAGCATGGGTATGTTGAGGATGTGAAGAAATTTTTGGAGGCTATAAAGTCAGAATATAAGGTAGACTAGTTTCTTAAAACCCCTGAAAATTAGTTGGAACTGGATGAGGAAAAATCTGATTTTAATGATAAGTTTAAATCCAGGACTTCATCCGTGTTCCAATTTCTTTCTATGAAAAATCTCTGCAAGCTCTTTCAAAATATGGTAGAATGGATGCAGTAGAATTAGAAAAGGAAATCGATTATGAAATTTCTTGAATTAAATAAAAAACGTCATGCGACTAAGCATTTTACTGATAAACCGGTAGATCCCAAAGATGTGCGTACGGCTATCGAAATCGCAACCTTGGCCCCAAGTGCCCACAACAGCCAGCCATGGAAGTTTGTGGTTGTTCGTGAGAAAAATGCTGAATTGGCAAAATTGGCTTATGGTTCGAACTTTGAGCAGGTATCAGCAGCACCTGTAACCATTGCCTTGTTTACCGACACAGATTTGGCTAAACGTGCTCGTAAGATTGCCCGAGTTGGCGGCGCTAATAACTTTTCTGAAGAGCAACTTCAATATTTTATGAAGAATCTGCCAGCTGAATTTGCGCGTTACAGTGAACAACAAGTCAGCGACTACCTAGCCCTCAATGCAGGTTTGGTTGCCATGAACTTGGTTCTTGCTCTGACAGACCAAGGAATCGGTTCTAACATTATTCTTGGATTTGACAAATCAAAAGCCAACGAAGTTTTGGACATTGAAGACCGATTCCGTCCAGAACTCTTGATCACAGTTGGATACACAGATGAGAAATTGGAACCAAGCTACCGCTTGCCAGTAGATGAAATTATCGAGAAGAGATAGGAAGAAAAAATGACAGTTATTGATTTTACAGCAGAAGTAGAAAAACGCAAAGAAGACCTCTTGGCTGACTTGTTTAGCCTTTTGGAAATCAACTCAGAACGTGATGACAGCAAGGCGAATGCTGATCATCCATTTGGACCTGGTCCAGTAAAAGCCTTGGAAAAATTCCTTGAAATCGCAGACCGTGATGGCTACCCAACTAAGAATGTTGACAACTACGCAGGACATTTCGAATTTGGTGATGGAGAAGAAGTTCTTGGAATCTTTGCCCACATGGACGTGGTGCCAGCTGGTAGTGGTTGGGACACAGATCCTTACACACCAACTATCAAAGACGGTCGTCTTTATGCGCGTGGTGCTTCAGATGATAAGGGACCTACAACAGCTTGTTACTATGGCTTGAAAATCATCAAAGAATTAGGTCTTCCAACTTCTAAGAAAGTTCGTTTCATCGTCGGAACAGACGAAGAATCAGGCTGGGCGGACATGGACTACTACTTTGAGCACGTAGGACTTGCGAAACCAGACTTTGGTTTCTCTCCAGACGCTGAATTCCCTATCATCAATGGTGAAAAAGGAAATATCACGGAATACCTCCATTTTGCAGGTGAAAATACAGGTGTAGCTCGCCTTCACAGCTTCACAGGTGGTTTGCGTGAAAACATGGTACCTGAATCAGCAACAGCAGTCGTTTCAGGTGACTTGGCTGACTTGCAAGCTAAACTAGATGCCTTTGTTGCAGAACACAAACTCAGAGGAGAAATTCAAGAAGATGCTGGCAAATACAAGGTGACCATCATTGGTAAATCAGCTCATGGTGCTATGCCTGCTTCAGGTGTCAATGGTGCGACCTATCTGGCCCTCTTCCTCAGTCAGTTTGACTTTGCAGGATCTGCAAAAGACTACCTCGACATCGCTGGTAAGATTCTCTTGAACGACCATGAGGGTACAAATCTCAAGGTTGCTCATGTAGATGAAAAGATGGGTTCCCTTTCTATGAATGCGGGTGTCTTCCGCTTTGACGAAGCAAGTGCTGACAATACCATTGCCCTTAACTTCCGTTATCCAAAAGGAACAAGCCTAGAGCACATCCAGTCAGTCCTTGAAAACTTGCCAGTTGCTTCTGTTAGCCTTTCTGAACACGGCCATACCCCTCACTATGTGCCAATGGAAGATCCGCTTGTGCAAACCTTGTTGAATGTTTATGAAAAACAAACTGGTCTCCAAGGTCACGAGCAAGTCATCGGTGGTGGTACCTTTGGTCGCTTGCTGGAACGTGGAGTTGCCTACGGTGCCATGTTCCCAGACTCTATTGACACCATGCACCAAGCTAATGAATTTATCGCCTTGGACGATCTCTTCCGAGCAGCAGCAATTTATGCAGAAGCTATTTATGAACTGATCAAATAAAATGATAGAAGTCTGAGATTGTATGCTTGGACTTCTTTTTGGAGGGAAAACAGATGTCTCAAATTGAAAGAATCAAGCAAGCCATTATGGCGGATCCACAGAATACCAGCTATACAGAACGTGGAATCGAACCTCTCTTTGCGGCGCCAAAGACAGCTCGCATCAATATTGTCGGTCAGGCTCCTGGGCTTAAAACGCAAGAAGCTGGGATTTATTGGAAGGATAAGAGCGGTGATCGCTTGCGGGACTGGTTAGGTGTGGACGAAGACACCTTTTACAATTCAGGTTATTTTGCAGTTCTGCCCATGGATTTTTACTTTCCAGGACATGGCAAGTCAGGCGACCTTCCACCCCGTAAAGGCTTTGCCGAAAAATGGCATCCGCAACTCTTGCAAGAGTTGCCCAATATCCAATTAACTCTCTTGATTGGGCAATATGCCCAAGCCTATTATTTACAGGAGAAAGTTAGTGGCAAGGTAACAGAACGGGTGAAACACTACAAAGACTATCTACCAGAATTTTTCCCTCTGGTGCACCCCTCACCACGAAATCAAATCTGGATGAAAAAAAATCCTTGGTTTGAGTCAGAAGTAGTGCCAGAGTTGAAAAAAAGAATTAAAACCATTTTAGGAGAAAAAGAATGAAAGAAATAGCCTTCGATGAATTTTACCAGCTTTACCAGAAAGAGTCCCTTTCCGTTTTAGACGTGAGAGAAGCAGAAGAGTTCGAGACGCTTCATTTAGAAGGTGCTCAGAACCTACCACTTAGTCAATTAGCTGATATCTATGATCAGTTGGATAAGGACCTCTTGCATTATGTCATTTGTAAATCTGGGATGAGATCAGCGCGTGCTTGTCAATTTCTAGCTGAACAGGGTTATGAGGTTATCAATGTCCAAGGTGGAATGACGGCCTTTGAAAATCTTTAAACCTCTATGGTGATAGACCCTAATCTTCCCTTGCTCGGTTCCAACTGAGTGAGGGATTTTGTTTTTAGATAATTCTTATTTTTAAAAATATTGAAAACATTCAATGATTAATTTTGGATACTTTTTTCAGAGTCTTAATCATGGTATACTAGGTCAGTATTTTAGAAATATGAAGGAGATTATTATGGCTAAAAAAGGTGCCCTAACAGGCTTGCTCCTGTTTGGAATATTTTTTGGTGCGGGAAACTTGATTTTTCCGCCTTCTCTAGGTGCCCTATCTGGAGAACAGTTTCTTCCTGCCATCGCAGGTTTTGTATTTTCGGGTGTCGGGATTGCTGTCCTAACGCTCATCATCGGAACGCTAAACCCTAAAGGATACATTCACGAGATTTCTAAGAAAATCTCACCTTGGTTTGCGACGCTTTATCTTGCAGTCCTCTATCTATCAATTGGTCCCTTCTTTGCCATTCCACGTACAGCCACAACAGCTTACGAAGTTGGGATTAGCCCCCTCTTATCCGAAGCAAACAAAGGTCTAGGATTGATTGTCTTTACCGTGCTTTACTTTGCAGCGGCTTATTTAATCTCGCTCAATCCATCAAAAATCTTGGATCGAATCGGACGTATCTTAACGCCAGTCTTTGCTTTGTTGATCGTTATCTTGGTTGTACTAGGTGCCTTCAAATATGGTGGAACAAGCCCTCAAGCGGCTTCAGCTGCTTATCAAGCTTCTGCCTTTGGTACAGGATTCCTAGAAGGTTATAATACCTTGGATGCCCTTGCTTCAGTTGCCTTCAGTGTGATTGCAGTTCAAACCTTGAAACAACTTGGATTCTCCAGTAAGAAAGAATACATTTCAACTATTTGGGTGGTTGGTATCGTTGTAGCTCTTGCTTTCAGTGCTCTCTACATTGGTTTAGGATTCCTTGGAAATCACTTCCCAGTACCAGCAGAAGTGATGAAGGGTGGAACACCAGGTGTTTATATCTTGTCGCAAGCAACTCAGGAAATCTTTGGTTCAACAGCTCAACTCTTCCTTGCTGTTATGGTAACTGTAACCTGCTTCACAACGACAGTTGGATTGATTGTGTCTACAGCTGAGTTCTTTAATGGACGTTTCCCACAAATCAGCTACAAGTTCTATGCCACTGCCTTTACCTTGATTGGGTTTGCTATTGCAAACCTTGGTCTTGATGCAATCATTAAGTACTCAGTGCCAGTACTGGTAATCTTGTACCCAATCACCATCGCCATTGTGATGATCGTGATTGTGAATAAGTTTGTAGCCCTATCAAAACCGGGCATGCAGTTAACTATTGGGCTTGTTACAGCTATTGCTCTTGCAAGCGTCCTTGGAAGTTCCTTTAAGATTGAGTTTCTAGAAAATCTGATTAATGCCCTTCCGTTTGCGTCAGCCTCTCTTCCATGGTTAGTGCCAGCTATGATTGGAATCTTGCTTTCATTGGTTCTACCAAACAAACAAGAGAGTGACGTTTTTGAGATGGAATGAAAAAATTCTTGGTCATCGACCAAGAATTTTTTGTATGAGCACGACTCATTAGTTGGTTTGTTCAGTATAACCAGCTTCTTTAAGCTTTTTTTTCGAAGCAGCAAAGCTTACACGGTTTCCAATACCATAATATTCATTCGGCATTGCTTTTTTCAGTTCGTCAAGACTTGCGACAGACATGTCAACCTCGATGTTTTGGATAACTTTTTCGTCTTGAATTTCAACTTTTTGTGTAACCCCTTTGACCCCTTCATAACCTTTATTAGTATCGTCAACAATTTGCTTAATACCTTCCGCGGTATTATTAAGTTTCTCAGGGTCAAATACATTATGAGCAGTTTGTTTTACAACATCATCCCCCTTTACAGTATAAGTCAAGGTAGAATGAATTCCAGGTTTGCTATTGTGGACAAATGTGTGGGTTTCTGTCTCATCTTTCTTTTCAGATGATTGTTCTGTGCTCTGCTTGGTTTCGCTTGACTGAGTTGTTTTATCTTCTTTGGTACTGCTGCTAGAAGGTGTTGATGCTTGTTTGGAACATCCGAG
>CABTWF010000024.1:0-28537 GCA_902488495.1 uncultured Streptococcus sp.
ATAGAGCAAATAGCATAAAACGCATGCTCCATGGCGCAGTAAGAAAAAGATAAAAGAAATCCCCGCTATAAAGGGCAGAGTTCGCACTAAACCAACAAGTGAGATTGAAAATTTTCCACTAGAAGCCTGTGCACCATCTTTGTCATCCAACAAGACCCCTGCATAGACTGGCAACAAGGGTAAAATACAAGGAGAAAAGAAGGAAAGAATTCCAGCAAGAAAAACACTGATAAAAAAGATTACATTGTCCATTGCCTTCCTCCATTCTTTGATTTGATAGGACTATTATAGCTCCAAAACTCCAGAAAAAACAGGGACAATGATAGGGAAAAATAGGAATTTAATCAGTTTATTCAGAAATCTGGCACAAAAAAAGCCAGACAAGGTCTGACTTTGATAAAAACAGAAAAGAGAATCACCTGTCTTCCCTGCTTATCTGGTAATAAATAAGGTCCGCAACGTAGTCTTTTCTCTCCACACCATTGGCAATGGTTTTTAGATAAGACATTCCCGCTTTTTCCATCACACGGCCTGAAGCTGGGTTGAGACTAGCGTAGCGAGCTCTGACTTTTTGAAAGCCTGCTTGAGTAAAACAGAAGTCTAGCACAGCTTTCAAGGCCTCTGTCATCATACCTCGGCCCCAAAAGTTTTTTCCTAAAACATACCCAATTTCACAACTTAAATCTTCCTCGTGCATTTCAATGATGCTGATATCTCCTATCACATGCTCTGGGTTTTCTTTGAGACAAATGGCCCATTTGTAATAGTTGGGATTGGTATAGGATGCAGCCCAATATCGAATTGAGTTCCGAGTCACCTCAACATCAGGATGAGGATCCCAGGTGACATAGGCCAGATTCTCAGCAGACGAAGCCCAATTTTGAAACATGGCTTCCGCATCACTCTCCACAAATCTTCTCAAAATCAAACGTTCTGTCTGTAATATTTGCGTACCGATTGCTTTCATAATGTTACCTCGCTTTCTAAGCTTAGGCTCAAGCTAAAAAGGTTCCTCGGACTAACTCTCACTTTTTATTTCAAGGTGAGAGGCTAAAAACCTCCACTGGAGGTTCCTCGCTTTCTCGTTTCTAGACTCGGGCTAAAAAGGTCCCCCGGACCTTTTTACTCCCAAAAGTCATCAAATACGGTGATTGGTAGGTGGCGTTTGTGTTGACCTTTGTACCACCAGTTTTCGATAGTCGCTTGGGCTTCTGGGCTGATGGTTTTGCCTTCAAGGTAGTCATCAATTTCTGCATAAGTGACTCCAAGAGCGACTTCGTCAGCCAAGCCCGGCTTATCTTCTTCAAGGTCTGCTGTTGGGATTTTTTCATAAAGGGCTGGGTCTGCACCAAGTTCCTTCAAGAGTTGTTTTCCTTGGCGTTTATTGAGGCGGTAAAGAGGTAGAATGTCTGCACCACCGTCACCAAACTTAGTAAAAAAGCCTGTGATATTTTCCGCGGCATGGTCTGTTCCAATGACCGCTCCGCTATGGGCACCTGCAAGGGCATATTGGGCAATCATACGACTACGAGCTTTAATATTGCCCTTGTTAAAGTCTGAAACAGGACTTCCTGTCGCTTCAACTGCATCTGCCATGGCATCAGCTGATTCCTTGATATTCACAACCAAGCTGACATCTGGCTGGATGAAAGCGAGGGCTTTTTGAGCATCTGCTTCATCAGCTTGGACTCCATAAGGGAGCCGGACAGCGATAAATTGGTAGCTGTCATCTCCTGTCTCTGCTCGCATTTCTTCCATCGCTAATTGTGCCAAGCGCCCTGCCAAGGTTGAGTCCTGACCCCCAGAAATCCCTAGTACAAAGGTTTTAAGGAAGGGGTGTTTTTTCAAGTATCTCTTTAAGAAATCAATCGAACGACGAATTTCTTCTTGGGCGTCAATCACTGGTTTGACGCCCAGTTGCTGGATAATGGTCTCTTGCAAACTCATTCTTCTTCTCCTTCACCAAGGGCTTCTTTGCGCATCTTATCAATCAAGTCCATCTTATCTTGCCAAATATCACGCGCCAAATCTACTGGATAGTGCTGCGGATTGAGCACACGCTTGTACTCATCCCATAGCTTGTCAAATTCCTTGCGAGCATAGGCCTGAATTTCTGTTAAACTAGGCAAGTTGTAAACTAATGTTCCTGCTTTGAAGATGTCCACCAAGAGAGGAACAGCATCAAAATTTCGAACGGTCTTCTTGATGTAGGTATAAGTTGGATGGAACATTTTGATTTCTGTCATGCTGGCAACATCCACACCGTCATAGGTGATGTAGTCACCTTCTGACTTGCCTTTTTCACGACTAGTAATGCGCCATACCTGCTTCTTACCTGGGGTCGAAACTTTTTCAGCATTGCTTGAAAGCTTGATGGTATTGCGCATCTTACCAGTTTCATCTTCGATAGCCACAATCTTATAAACTGCCCCAAGAGCTGGCTGATCATAGGCTGTAATCAGCTTGGTACCCACCCCCCAGACATCAATCTTGGCGTGTTGCATTTTGAGGTTAAGGATGGTATTTTCATCGAGGTCATTGGAAGCGTAAATTTTGGCATCTGGATATCCAGCCTCATCTAACTGTTGGCGAACTTTCTTGGAAATATAGGCTATATCCCCTGAGTCGATACGAACGCCTTTAAAATTAATCTTGTCTCCCAGTTCACGAGCTACCTGAATAGCAGCTGGCACACCGATGCGAAGCGTATCATATGTATCTACTAGAAAGACACAGTCACGATGGGTTGAAGCATAGGCCTTAAAGGCCTTATAGTCGTTTCCATAAACCTGTACCAAGGCATGAGCATGAGTCCCCAATACTGGAATACCAAAGAGCTTCCCTGCTCGCACATTGCTAGTCCCGTTGGCTCCACCAATCACGGCTGCGCGTGTTCCCCAGATAGCTGCATCCATTTCTTGCGCACGACGTGTCCCGAATTCCATCAAAGGCTCATCTTCAATGACTGAACGAATACGTGCTGCCTTAGTCGCTATCAAGGTTTGAAAGTTAACAATGTTTAAGAGAGCCGTTTCGACCAATTGGCATTGGGCTAGAGGTCCTTCCACCTGCACAATCGGCTCATTAGCAAAAACCAAGTCCCCTTCCTGAGCAGAACGGACTGTCAACTCCAACTTGAGATTTCGTAGGTAATCCAAGAATTCTCCATGATACCCAAGCGTCTCCAAGTAGGCAATATCGCTATCTGAAAAGCGTAAGTCTTCAAGATAATGTACAATTCTTTCCAAACCAGCAAAAACCGCATAGCCGTTATTAAACGGTTGCTGGCGGAAATAAACTTCAAAGACCGCCTTTTTATTGTGAATTCCTTGGTCAAAGTAAACTTGCATCATGTTAATCTGGTACAAGTCCGTGTGCAATGTCAAACTATCATCTGGATACATCTGTTTTCCTTCTTCCTTCTTTACAAAGGTATGAACGTATTCTACCACTTTCACACCATCCGATAAATTAGTACTATTATAACACATTTTACCGAGATTGATAAAAAGCTAACAAGCTATTCTCCAGTTCATCCATATCTCGCTCAAACTTTTTTTGAGCCCATTCGCCATAACTTTTAAGGCCGAGATTGCCGATAAAAACCCAAGGAAGGTAAATCAGATAAGTAATGACCCAAGCAGACAAATATTTAACGTTGAGAGGATTGTGCTGATAGATTTCGATATTGAATTGATAATTCTGCAACATCAAGAGAGTCGTAATAGCGAGAGTTACCAGCAAACACCCTCCAATCGTAAAATGAAAACGACTATAGTAGGTCGCTCCAAGTTGTCGTGCACGATTGAAAAAGAAGAAAATTCCTAAAAGAAGGGTAACCAGAAGAATATTAGGATTAAAAAGGGCAGGTGCTAATACAGCCACCAAATAACTTAGCAGAATGAGCCCGATAAACATATAAAAAGACTCTGTCCCAGCTTTGTTAATCAGTTGTTCTTCTCTTTCGTCTAATAATTGATAATAAAAAAATCTATTTTTCATCTTCTTCCTCCCAAAATAATTGATCTAATGTTTTTCCTAAGCATCTGCAAATGGACTGACAGAGGGAGAGACTAGGATTGTATTTCCCAGCTTCAATCAAGCCTATAGTCTGCCTAGTAACACCCACAGCCTCTGCCAAATCCCCTTGTGTTAATTCACGCTCTACCCGAGCTAATTTTAATTTTAAATTTTTAGCCACTAGCGTCCTCCTTCAACATTTTAAAAAGTTGCGCTTCTTTTAAAAACATTATACCATATATCTAACTTAATGCAATATATAAATGTCATTTTGTAAGATTTTATTAACAAAAAAACTCTCTACCATCTTACATGATAAAGAGCATTCGTTCTTTTTTGATACTTAGCTAAGTTCCTCTCCAAAAGAAAGAAGTCTAGGTCACAAATCCTTTTGGTAATAGTATCTTTTCCCTGTGTAGGGATAGTCTTGCAAGGTAAAGACTTCCTTGTAGCCATGACTTAGATAAAAATCTGGCGCTTGAAACTGGTAAGTATTGACAAAAGCAAAACGACAGTTTCGTTTCTTAGCTTCACTTTCAGCTCGCTGCAATAGTTTCGAACCGATTCCTTGTCCCCGTAATTCCTCTTTCACAAACAAATATTCGATTTCCAGCCAATTTCCGAAAGTCTCAGCTACTAAGCCCGCCATGAGATTGCCCTTTTCGTCTTCGAGATAAAGATTCAGTGGCTCGCTCTCAGCCTCTTCTCTTTTGGAACGATTATAAGCACGAATCAAATCCCCTATTTCTTGCGCTTTATGAGATTCCTTATTTTCCAATCTAACGTGCATCCAAACCTCCTAATAAACTACTACAGCTTGATTATAGTCTTATTTCGATGGACTGTCAAACTAGAAAAAAACTCACCAAGCAGAGTTGATGAGTTCATGATTTATTTCCTAAATTTCCACTGACTATAAATCCCAAAAACAAGGATCCAGATAGCAGAACCAACTGCCCCCATGAAAGTGGACTCTTGCAAAAAGAGAGTCACAAAAACAAAGACAAAAAAGAGAATGGTTAGAGGATTAAGCAAGCGATACTGAGGCATGAGGTAGCCATCAGCCATGAAGTCTTGTGACTTACGGTATTTGAGATGGGCCACCATAATCAAGATATAAATCGCGATGTAAACACCTGATGAGGATGCGGTAATCAAAGCAAAGGCATCTGAAACACCTGGTAGCACGTTGATAAAGGCAGCCAGAGCAATCAAAATCGCTGAGGCAATGATGGCATTTTGTGGAACATTGTGGCGAGAAAGGGTATCGACCTTGATGGCCTTTAAGAAACGATTGGGCGAATCATGGGCAATCTGATATAAGTGTCTCCCTGTTGAGTAGAGAGTTGAGTTAAGCGCAGACGCTGCCGAGGTCAAGACAACAAAGTTGATTAGAGCCGCCGCCCACTTGATCCCTGCCAGTTCAAAAACCGTTACAAAAGGAGAATCTGAAGAATTAAGATAAGACCAAGGAATAATGGCCATAATCGCAATAAGAGCTCCCCCATAGAAGAAGATAATTCTGAGAGGAATTTCCTTAACAGCTTTGGGCAAGACCTGACGAGGGTTCTTTGTTTCAGAAGTTGTCACCCCAATAAACTCAATCATCAGATAGGCAAAAAAAACCATTTGAAAGGCCATGACAAAGTTCATAACTCCGTTTGGAAAAAGAGAGAATTGGTCGCTGATATTCGCCAAACTTGCAACACCATGCGGTGTCTTAAAGCCCGTCAAAACCATAAAGACTCCTGTTGCAATCATGGCTAAAATCGCCACAATCTTGACCATAGCAAACCAAAACTCGACTTCTCCAAAGAGCTTAACCGCAATCAGATTGACCAAAGCCAAAATCGTTAAAAAGACAAGCTGAATCAGCCAGCTAGGCCAGGTAGGGAACCAGAAGCGGACATAGTCTGAGATGGCAGTGATTTCTGCCATACCGATAAAGACAACTGACAGCCAATAAGACCAAACTGAGAAATATCCCCAGCCTTTCCCCAAATGACGGGTGATAAAGTTGATAAAGGTATGCTGTTCTGGATCCTGATACAGCATCTCTCCAACAGCCCTCATCATCAAAAACATAAAGGCTCCTGTAATCATGTAAATCAGGATGATAGAAGGTCCTGTAAGGCTGATAGAGCGACCAGCACCTAGGAAAAGTCCAGTTCCGATTGTTCCTGCAATGGCCATCACCTGAACATGGCGATTGGTTAAACCACGCTCCATTTTGTTTTTCTTCTTATTTTCACTCATATAGTCTCCTTTTTATCTAAAAAACCAAAAAGGAGTTGAGCAAGGTAAAACCTTCACTACTCCTTTTTCATCCTATTTAGGCTGTTTTTTCAACCTTTAAGATTTTGACATCATAGCTACCAACTGGTGTTTCAATCGTTGCAGTATCGCCAGTCTTCTTGCCAATCAAAGCACGGCCAATCGGACTTTCATTTGAGACTTTACCAGCAAAAGCATCTGCACCTGCAGAACCGACGATGATGTAGACCTCTTCTTCGTCTTCACCGACTTCTTGGATTGTAACTGTTTTACCGATTGCTACCTCATCTTGGGCAACTGCATCGCTATTAACAATTTCAGCATAGCGAATCTTTGTTTCTAGACTTGAAATTTGACCTTCAACAAAAGCTTGTTCATCTTTCGCTGCTTCATACTCACTATTTTCTGAAAGGTCTCCATAGGAACGAGCAATCTTGATACGCTCTACGACTTCAGGACGTCGAACGAGTTTCAACTCCTCTAATTCTTTTTCTAGTTTTTCCTTTTCTTCAAGGGTCATTGGGTAAGTTTTTTCTGCCATTTTTTTAACTTTCTTTTCTATTTACTTTTTTAAAACAAAATTATGTGGAAAACCACATAATTTTAGTTTGAACTACTTGCTTGAGGTAACTTGCTATTGATATGCTCTGCAACGTTTTGATCATGTTCTTCTTTTGTTGTCGCAAAGTATACTTTACCGTCTTCAACATTTGCTACAAAGTACAAGTACTCACTCTTTGTCTGATTTACACTTGCTTCAATCGCATCCGAACTTGGGCTATCAACCGGTCCAGGCATGAGGCCAAGGTGTGTGTAAACATTGTATGGTGAATCAATCGTTGTATCAATTCCAGCGTCATCTGCTAAACTAATCTTTTGACCAAGTTTTCCTTGAGCATATAGGATAGCGATATTACTTTGAAGTGGCATACCAGCATTCAAGCGGTTATAGAAGACACCTGCGATCATCTTGCGGTCTTCGGTTTTAGCACCTTCTTTTTCGACAAGAGAAGCAATGCTGAGCAATTCATTAACTGTCAGATTCTTTTCTTTGATCGTAGCGTAATATGGTGACATAGCCTTATCCATAGCAGCTACCATCTCATCAATCAAACTTTCAACAGTTGTACTGTCTTTGATTGTATAGGTCGCTGGGAAAAGGTAGCCTTCAAGACGATAACGAACGCCACTGTCTTTTGTTGGAAGACTTCCAAGTAGGTTTGGATACTTGGCTACTAATTGTGAGATAAAGGTCTCATCTTGAGCTTTTGCTAAGAAAGCGTCCGCAGTAAGAGGTTCTTTAAATTCACCTTGAAGTTGTCCTACTGTTTGAGCGATTTGCTCTAATGTATAGCCTTCTGGAATGGTCAAGTTTGCAAGAACAGGTGCCTGAGCTTCAGGAGTCCCACCTTTTTCCAATTCTTGAATCAACTCATCCGTACTCATACTCTTCTTCAAGTTGTAATAACCTGACTTCAAGTTGGCATGGCTATAGTATTTAGCATAAAGGCTAAAGATAAGTCCATGTTTAACCAGACCAGATTTTTCCAAGGTGCTTCCAATTTCTTGAACATTTGCACCGTCTGGGATTTGAACCGTTACGTAGTCCTTAGAGCTCGCATCCACAGGTTTCAAAGAATCTTGAACATAACCATAACCAAAGTAACCTCCAACTGCAACGAGTACTAGGAGAACTAGAACTGTTACTAGGCAACCTTTGGCTTTTGATTTTTTCTTTTTCTTAGTTGATGTTGCACCTTGACTACGACTACGACGTGGAGCATCAGCTAATCCACTGCTAGATTCTGTAGAAACAGGCTCAACTCTTTCAGGCATTCCTGGGGTGATTTCCTCTTTCTTGTCTTCTGTTTTATAGGTTACGGCAACCTTAGTCGGAGTATCGTTAAATTCTTTTTCTTCAGGTTTAAGCTCAACTGGTTCTACCTTAGGTTGAACGGGTTCCACTACAGGTTCTTCAGCCAGATGAATCGGCTCTACCAGAGGTTCTTCAGATTCTACAACTTCAATCTTGTCGATGATTGGCTGTCTAATCTCTTTCTCTTCTTGTCCATCCGTTTCATCAGTTCTAGCACTTGAAAGTGGAGGAACACTTGGTGCATTTTTTAGGATTTTATCGACAACAGATAGGGAATCAGCCATCAATTCTTCTGTTGATGTTTCTGGTTCAAGATCTGAAGGAGTTGCTGAACTAGCTTGAGATGATGAAGCCGTCAGATTTGGAATCTCTACTTCTTTCTCTCTTCTATCTTGTTCTTTTACTCTTTCTAAATCACGTAGAATCTGCTCTTTAAAGCTTAATTTTTCTTCTTCTCTTGATTTTTCAGTCAAAAGCATTACCTCCTTGTTGACAATCCATAATATTATATCTTAAAAGTCGCAGAAAAGCAACCAACTAGGGCATTCCCTAGCTAGTTTTATTGATTTTCAGGCTGCCAGACCATATCATACCATGTTTCCCCAGCAAAGCTTGACTGGGATATTCCTTCATTAACAAAGCCATGTTTTTCATAATAGGCGATAAGGTAGTCATGACATGTCAAGTTAATGCCCTCTCGTTCATGTTCTAAAGCGACTTCTTTCAGAGCCTTTAATAGTCTTTTCCCCACTCCCAAAGCTTGTGCTTCCTTGGCAATAGATAGGCAAGTCACAGAAATATAACCTCCAGGTTGATGGCTATAGTCTTTTATTTCTTCTGTAAAGGACTGATCATGTAGATGGCGGTGTGGGACGACTGGACCTTCGATATAACCAAGAATATTCCCCTCTTTTTCAGCTACCAGAAAACTGGTCTGAATTTCCTGCAAATGGGCCTCAAAAACCGAACGAGGAATGGCTTCCTCCAGTGAAAAATTCTCCAGCTCTATCTCTATAATCCGATCTAAATCCGAAAATCTTGCTTGTCTGATTTTCATATTTCCTCCTGATAAAAAGGATTGGCCCAAATCAGATACCATTCAGAACCACTGCCAAAATGACTCTCTGTCACTTCTTCAACAAAACCATTCATTTCAAAATAAGATAGTAGTTCATCAGGACTCTGCAAAAGAATACCTTGGTGATTTAGTTCGACTGTCACCTGTTTCAAGGCCGCAAGAAGAAGAGTTCCCAGCCCCTGTCCCCAATGGTCAGGATGAATAGTCAATGATTTTATTTCTATCCATTTGGGATGAATAGACTGAGCGTCTCCCAAAACATAGCCTAGGAGCTGATTTTCATCCCCAGCTACAAGAAAGGTACCCGCAGATTTGCGGATACTCTCTTCTAAGGATTGGCGGCTAAGTGCCTCTTCTGATGAAGGATTGGCTTCTTCAATCGCCAACATTTCTTCTAAATCTGATAGGGTAGCTTGCCTTATAGTGATTGGAATTTCCATCTGTTTTCCTTATTGGACGTTGCTTGTCAAGTTAGACAAGAGACGTTCAAATGAATATTCATAGGTTTGGATGTCTCCTGCACCCATAAAGACGTAAACAGCATTGTCATGGTCTAGGAGTGGAGAAACATTTTCAACAGTGATAACCTGGTGTTTCTTGTTAATTTTATTGGCTAAGTCTTCTACTTTGACATCGCCATGGTCCACCTCACGAGCTGATCCATAGATTTGCGCTAGGTAGACGGCGTCTGCTTGATTCAAAGCATGGGCAAATTCGTCCAACAAGGCAATGGTTCTTGTAAAGGTATGCGGTTGGAAGATTGCCACGATTTCCTTGCTTGGATATTTCTGACGAGCAGCATCCAAGGTTGCAATGATTTCTGTTGGATGGTGGGCAAAGTCATCAATGATCACTGTATCATTGACAATTTTTTCAGTGAAACGACGCTTAACACCGGCAAAAGTTTTCAAGTGTTCACGGACCAAGTTCAAATCAAATCCAGCTGTGTAAAGAAGACCAATAACAGCAGTCGCATTCATGATATTGTGACGACCAAAGGTTGGAATGTGGAATTGACCCAATTCTTGACCACGGAAGTGAACGGTGAAGGTTGATCCAGTTGTTGAACGAAGGAGATCACTAGCTACAAAGTCATTGCCTTCTGCTTCAAACCCATAGTAATAGATTGGCGCATTGGCTGTGATCTTACGCAACTCAGGATCTTCACCGTATACAAACAAACCTTTACTAATTTGTTTGGCATAGTCGTTAAAGGCATTGAAAACATCCTCTAGACTTGTAAAGTAGTCTGGATGGTCAAAGTCAATGTTGGTGATGATAGAGTATTCTGGGTGGTAAGGCATGAAATGGCGCTCATATTCGTCTGACTCAAAGACAAAATATTTAGCGTTAGCTGAACCACGACCTGTCCCGTCACCAATCAAGAAGCTGGTATCTGTGATGTGAGACAAGACGTGTGACAACATACCTGTTGTCGAAGTTTTGCCATGAGCTCCTGCCACTCCCATGCTGACAAAGTCGCGCATAAAGCTACCTAGGAATTCATGGTAACGTTTGTAGCTGATACCATTTTGATCCGCATAGGCGATTTCAACATTGTTGTCTGGACGAAAGGCATTCCCCGCGATAATCTCCACATCACCTTGTAGGTTCTTTTCATCAAAAGGAAGAATCGCAATCCCTGCCTGCTCTAGTCCACGTTGAGTAAAGTAATATTTTTCAACGTCTGAACCTTGAACCTTGTGTCCCATTTGGTGCAACATCAAGGCTAGGGCACTCATCCCTGATCCCTTGATTCCAATAAAATGATATGTTTTTGACATGCTTTTCTCCCCTACTCAGTAATTCTTGTCAGATTCAACTCTTGGGCAACCTGACGTTCCTGTTCTGTTTGCTTATTCTTTTTATTATAGATCTGACTCTTCTTTAGAAAATCATAGTTGTTCTTTTTAGCTTTTTCCGTTTGGGTTTTCGGAGTTGGATTCGCCACTTGGCCAACCTCCTCAGCTAAGATATAGTGAGACTGGCTCAAGTTTTTACTAAATTTGGCAAACTCACCAGGATTTTCCTTTTGAAATGGTGCTGTTGGTTGGTTTCCTTGACGAACAAGTGTTGAAGCATTGTTTCGTCTAGTATGACTAACATCCTGAGTCAAATACTTGGCTGAACGTTTCTTCTTCAAATCCGCACGCGCCTCTTCTCGAGCCAATTCAGCATACGTTTTTTCAACTTTTTTAGGTTCTGGGCTTGGCTTTGACTCCTTATTAACCACTGGAGAAACTACGGTTTCTTCCTCATTGATAGGAGACCATTCCAAATAGTTCTTATCGCGGTAATCACCTTTGATATTGCTAATAAAGTCTGACTCATCGTACAAGTCCATGACTGGCATTTTGGTCAGCATGATCTCATCATCTGACACCAATGGAAATCGATCTTGTTTCATTTTGTATTTCCTTTCAACACTTCATTATAGCGTATTGTCTTGATTTTTCAAGTGCTGGCTTCAGAAATTCCCAAAATTTCACGAATTTCTGCCAGACTGAGGCTCGCACGCGACTCTGTACCATCTAAAACTTGGGAAACCAAATGCTTTTTCTGTTCTTGAAGTTCTTGAATTTTTTCTTCAATGGTTCCCTTGGTAATCAAACGATAGACCTCGACCATCTGCTCCTGTCCCATACGATGGGCACGTCCGATAGCTTGGGCTTCAACCGCAGGATTCCACCAGAGGTCCACTAGGATGACGGTATCAGCACCCGTTAGATTAAGACCAACACCACCCGCCTTAAGGGAGATGAGAAAGGCATCTCTCTCCCCTTGGTTAAAGGCCTTGGTCATCTCCTGTCTTTCTTGAGCTGGAGTTGAACCTGTGATTTTGAAGGAGTTCAAGCCCAAGTCTGGGAGTTCTTGCTCAATTTTTTCCAACATTCCTTTGAACTGAGAGAAAATCAAGACCCGATGCCCACCATCAGCCACTTGTAGCAATAAATCTCGGAGACTATCGAGTTTACCACTGGCTCCCTGGTAATCGTCCATGAAGAGGGCAGGCGTATCGCAGATCTGGCGCAATCGCATGAGACCAGATAAGATTTCTACCCGACTTCTTTGGAATTCTTGATCTGTCACTTGCGCTAGGCGGTCTCGCATCTGTTGCAACTGGGCGAGATAGATGGCCTTCTGTTGGTCTTCCAGTTCATTTTTATAGACGACTTCGATCAGATCAGGCAGTTCTGTAAGAACTTCTTCTTTCTTACGCCTCATGACGAAAGGCTTGATAAACTGCGCGACTCGGTCAGCCGGTAATTTCATAAACTCCTTTTTACTTGGTAAGAGCCCCGGTAGCACAATTTGGAAGATAGACCACAACTCTCCTAGATGATTTTCGATGGGCGTACCCGACAAAGCAAAAACTGCTGGCACCACAAACTGGCGCAAACTCTGAGCAATCTTGGTCTGGGCATTTTTCATGACCTGGGCTTCATCTAAGAAGAGAAAATCAAAAGCCATCTCTTGATAAAGCTCGCTGTCTTGACGAAAGGTGGCATAGCTAGTCACATAGATTTGGTGATTTTCAGAAAGAATCGCTTCTCGATTCGCTTTCAAACCATGAACGACAGCCAAATCTAACTGTGGGGCAAATTTTCTAAATTCATCTGCCCAATTGTAGATCAAACCTGACGGCGCCAAAATCAAGACTCGACTATCCTCTGTCACCTGACTGGTCAAAAAAGCGATGGTTTGCAGTGTTTTTCCCAGTCCCATATCATCGGCTAGGATGCCACCAAAACCATAGTGATGAAGCATCTGGAGCCAACGAACACCCTTTTCCTGGTAGTCTCTCAAACTCGCCTGCACCCGTATATCTCCCAAAGGAAAGTCCTCTGGATGGGTCAAATCATGAGCTAAATGCCGAAATTCTTCCGAGAAGGAGATCCTGTCTCGACCTTCAAACAACTGAGACAAACTGTAAGCTAGGGATTTCCGAGCCTGAAAAGAACCATCTTTTAGCTCAACCCCCAGTTCCTGCAAATTTTGACGAATCTGCTTGGTTTCCTCATCAAAAAAGTACACTTGGTCAGAAGAACTGATATAGAAATCCTGATTGCTGGTCAGGGCTTTAAGAGCTTGATCAATCTCTTCTTGTGCAATCCCTTGGAAATCAAATTGAATTTCCAACAGTCCTCCCTTGGACTCAATCTGAACCTGAGGAGCTTGGACGCTGTAGAGCTGATTCATCTCATCAGACAAAAAAACCTGACCCAACTTCTCAAAAGCTGGAATCGTATGGTGAAAGAAAGAATAAACTGCCTCTAGCTTCAAAGCCTGTCTCCAAGACTGAAAATCGGCCTCAAAACCAGCTCCTAGACAGACTTGAAATAGCTGGTTTTCCAAGACGGCATCGCTTGAAAATGGTAATTGTTCCAGCTGTTGACGACTAGTCACCTTAACATCTCCATAGTCAAACTGGATATCCAAGCGGATGCGACCATCATCCTCCCTATCAAAGTAAAAGATTGGTGAAAAGGGTCTGATTTGCAAGCGCACAGGAGCAGAAACTGTACCCAGCTGTCCAAATAAAGGAAGACAGGCGGCCAGACGGTCACGATCACTGTTGTCAAACTGGAGGCATTTTCTCCCTCTTTCCTCCTGAGGGAGCTCTTTGATTTCCTTTAGGAGGCTGATTTGTTTAGGATTTAAGAGATAAAGATTCCCCTTACGAAAGAGAACCGCTCCCCCATAGAATACATTAACTCGCTCACTTTCAGAAATCTCCATCTCAAAATAATCGGGATACTCCTGCACGGAAAAAGAGAAAAGGTTTGCTTCTGGATCTAAATCATGAAAGAGAAGATTTTCATAACTAGTAATCTGATGTTCGAAATGAAAATCTTCCAAGTTCATCAGCAACTCCACTCCCTGCTCAAAAAAGGTCAGAGGGAAAAAGAGGTGACGACCTTGATTGGGGAAAAAGAGCTCTTGACTCAGTCCCTCCTCAATCAAGCCACATAAAAAAGTAAGAACTTCCTGACTAGCTGTATCAAAAGCATCCCAAGACAAGTCATTTTCATAGTGTTTCCCAATCATATATGGCTTTCGATGAACCAAGACCTTCAAAAAGAGAGGGATGTCACGAATGACATAATATTTTTGACTATCAATTAAACCGATTCGGAGTGTCCAAAGGAGGCGATTGGTCCCAGCTTCCACCTGACCTTGAGCCGACAAAGTGTAGATTTTCTCTCGCTTCTGAGGTTGGATCCGCTCCAAAAAACTACCGCCAAAACTAACCTTGGTTTCGACCTTTTCTTGCTCTTCATGTCCTTTTTCTAAGGCTTGTAAAATCACCTGGCCTTCTTCATCATTTTTCAGATAATGCTCGAGCGCTGCGAGGTGAACACAATAACCTCTTTTTTGGAAAAAATCGCAAGCACAAAAAACTAGATCATCCTCTAAACTGTAGCGTAAGTCTTCTCCCGCGACACGTGTATAGAGACGATTCCCTTTTTCCTTGATAATCTCAATATTGCCCGTTTCATAGAGAGTAACCCCCTCCATGCGCAACTTTCCCGGAATCAATTTAGCCATAGTTACCCCTTTATCTTATCTTTTCATTATACCACATTTTCCCCTACGAAAATAGCCTTCTAGGAAGACTTTTCTCCTAGAAGGCTGGATTTTTAAAGGGTAGCAAAAGTGGTCACGATGCGTTGGCAAACCTCTTCCAGTACTGACTTCGGCATGGCTACATTGAGGCGGGCATGAAGAGTTCCCTCCTCCCCAAAGTCCAAACCCCGGTTCAAGATAACCTTGGCTTTATTCTTCAAGAGCTCTTGTAAGCGGTCATCCGTTAGATCATAGGCTGAAAAATCAAGCCAGATCAAGTAGGTACCTTGTGGTTTCATGACCTTAATCTTGGTTTCGTTGCCCAAAATATCCACTACATAGTTAATGTGGTCCTCGATGACTTCTTTTAACTCTCCTAACCAGTCCTTACCATAACGGTAGGCAGCTTCTGTCGCCAAATACCCCAAGCCTGAGATTTCATGTTGGTTATTGGCCAACTGGCGTTTTTGGAAAGCAACACGAAGCTTTGGATTTTCAATAACTGCATAGGAATTTTTGGTCCCAGCAATATTAAAGGTCTTAGTGGCACTGCTCAAGATAAGGGCAAAGTCTTTAAAGGCGGGATCAATGGTGTTAAAAGACTGGTGTTTATGACCAAAGAGGGCCAAATCTTGGTGAATCTCATCTGAAACAAGCAAAACACCGTGTTTTTGGCAGAGATGACCAATCTTTTCTAACACTTCCTTTTCCCAAACACGTCCACCAGGATTGTGGGGATTGCAGAGAATATAAAGCCTCACATCCTCTTCCACCAATTCCTTCTCTAACTGGTCAAAGTCAATCTCAAACAGCCCATCCTTTTCCACCAAAGAATTGGTAATCAATCTGCGATTGTTCAGTTTGACACTGCGGGCAAAAGGTGGATAGACTGGTGTGTTAATCAGAACAGCCTCTCCTTCTTTTGTAAAGGATTGAATAGCTGTTGAAATAGCTGGTACCACTCCCTCTATAAAGACGAGGGCATCCTTGTCAAAGTGATACCCGTGTTGACTGACTTCCCAGTCCTGAACCGACTCAATCAAAGCATCACTGGCATAGGTATAGCCATAGACCAACTGATCTGCGTAGGCTTGTACAGCTCGTCGAACCTCAGGCAAAACCACAAAGTCCATATCTGCTATCCAGGCTGGTAGAACTTCTCGATCAGCTTCTGCTTCTTTCCATTTATAGGTATGGTGCCCAAAACGATTAGGCAGGCTTGTAAAATCATATTTTCCCATATCTATCTTATCCTTCCAAAGCTTGGCGCAAGTCCGCAATCAAATCTCTAGCATCTTCAATCCCAATGGATAAACGCAAGAGGTCATCTGTTAAGCCATAGGAATGGCGCACTTCTGCTGGAATATCCGCATGAGTCTGAGTTGTCGGATAGGTAATCAGACTCTCTACCCCACCCAAACTTTCTGCAAATGAGAAGACCCTTAAGCTATTTAAAATATGAGGAATACGCTTTTCATCCACTACTTTAAAGGAAATCATACCCCCACGTCCAGTATAGAGCACTTCCTTGACAGCAGGTGAAGCCTTCAAAAAAGCAACCACTTCTTGGGCATTTGCTGTAGAACGCTCCATACGAAGAGGTAGAGTTTTAAGACCACGAATCAACTGATAACTATCAAATGGTGACAAGACCGCACCAGTCGTATTCAAATTGTAGAACAGTTGCTCATATAGTTCTAAACTATTAGTCACAACCACCCCAGCCAAGACATCATTATGCCCTGCTAAATACTTGGTGGCAGAATGAAGAACGATATCCGCACCATCTTCAATCGGACGTTGGTAAATCGGACTGTAGAAGGTATTGTCCACCACTACCTTGGAACCCTTGGCATGAGCTAGTTTGGCTAGTTTGGCAATATCAAATTCCAACATCAAGGGATTGGTTGGCGTTTCGATATAGAGAACATCCACATCTTTCTCTAACTCAGCAATCAACTCTTCTTCTGTATTAGCATAGGTAAAATGGAAGCGGCCTTCTTGCTCCACTTGGTTGAACCAACGGAAAGAACCCCCATACAGATCGCGCACAGCCAAGACTTTACTTCCTACTGGAAAAACACTAAAAGCCAGTACAATCGCAGCCATTCCTGAGCTCGTCGCTAGGGCATAGTCCGCTGATTCGATTGCCGCCAAGACTTCCTCCGCCTTACTGCGAGTTGGGTTTTTAGTACGGGTATAATCAAAACCAGTAGACTGGCCAAACTCCGGATGCTGATAGGTTGTTGAAAAATGAAGTGGCGTCACCAAGGCACCTGTTGCCTTATCTGACTTGATCCCCGCCTGGGCCAAAATTGTGTTGATGTGTAGTTCTTTGCTCATACAATACCTCCAAATCTATAGTAACTATTGTACCACTTATTTTCACTAACTCATTTTCTTGTTTTCAAGAGCTAGCTATAGTTTCAAACTATATAAAAACGATAGTTCCTTGAGAAACTATCGTTTTTCCTGTTGAATAGACTGGTTATTTAACGTGTTTTGCCAGTTCTTCTTGGGCTTTTTTATTTGATTCTTCTTTTTCTTTCAGCCATTTTTCTTTAGCTTTTTCATACTCATCAGCCGTTACAGTCTTATCTTGTAACTTGAGATACTTGTATGATTCGACACCCTTATTTCCAGCTTGTGAGAATGGTGATGAGAATGGAACTGTCTTTCTCAAGGTCGGTGTTCCACCCTGAGAAACGTTTGGAATTGCAAGGGCGCTATCAACGAGCCAAGCTTGAATTTCAGCATATTTTTCATAACGTTTTGCTGGATCTTGCTCCTTGTTCGCTTCTTCTAACATTTGAGTGTAAGTATCCAGACCAACTGCCTTAGCCTTGTCATTGACCTCACCTGGTTCTAGACCAATGTTTTGCAACATACCACCGTTATTGACATTTAAGATATCAAGATAACTTGATGGATCCAAGTAGTCCGCACTCCAACCGCCATTATAGATATCAAAGTCTTTTTGAGCTGCAGTTTGAGCTAGGTAGCTAGAGTTGTCAAAGTCATCTGTTGATAGCTGTTGGATATCGATAACCACATTCTCAGCTCCTAGAACAGATTCGATGGATTGTTTCAAAGAGCTTGCTTCAAGTACACCTTTTTTAGCTGATTGGTCAACTGTTACATCCAAGTGGATTGGAAATTGCACACCCTTAGCTTCCAATTCTTTCTTGGCTTCTGCAAATTTAGCCTTAGCTTTATCAGGATTGTAGTATGGGTCTTGTGCATCTGCAAAATTGATTCCTTGCCATTCTTGGCCATAGTTGACCATCTTTTCTGAAACAACATCGCCAAAGTCTTTTCCGTTGATACTTACAAATGTTGGAGGTACAACCAAGTTACGAATAATCTTTGTTGCTCCGTCCTCCCCTTGAGATTGTGCTCCATAGGCTGTACGGTTATAAGCATAGTTGAAGGCTTGACGGAAGTTCTTATTCAGAACTGCTTCTTGGGTTGATTTCTTTTCGATATCAGAGGACTTAGAAGTGAAGTTATAAGATTTTCTGTCCAAGTTGAAGTTCAAGTAATAAGAAGTTGCATTTTGCATACTATAGATGATGTTATCCTTGTTCTTCTCTTTAATGCCTTCAAAGCTTGAGCTATTTGGATAGAGACGTGCGTAGCTATAGACTCCTTCTACAAAGTTACGTGCTAGTGCATCTTGGTCACTACCATCATAATAGGCCAATTTCACATCATCCACAAAGACATTTTTTTCATCCCAGTAGTTGGGATTTTTCTTGAATTCGATAACAGATTTTGAAACAAACGATTTCATCAAGAAAGGTCCACTGTACAAAATGCTAGAAGGATCTACCTTACCAAAATCATCCCCTTTTGATTTTAGGAAGTCTGCATTGACAGGGAAGAGAATGGTTGAAGTTGTTTTAGAATTCCAATAAGGTTCTGGACGTGTCAAAGTATACTGAACTGTTTGGTCATCAATAGCCTTAACACCGACTGTTGAAAAGTCAGTTGTTTTCCCGTTGATATAGTCATCCAAACCTGCTACCGAGTCTTGAACCAGGTACAAGGCTTCGGATTTTTTATCAGCAGCATATTTCAAACCTGTCACAAAGTCTTGGGCCGTTACAGGGGCGTATTCTTCACCCTCATAAGTATACCATTTTGCATCCTTACGCAATTTGTAAGTATAGGTCAAACCGTCCTGAGAAACAGTCCAATCCTCTGCCAAAGATGGAACATAGTTACCATATTGGTCATTTTCCATCAACCCATCCACCAAATTGGTCACGATGTCATTGGTTGTTGCACGGTTTTCTGCAAGATAGTTCAAACTAGATGGATCGCTCGAATAAACATAGTTATATGTTTTAGTAGCGCTACTTGAATTTCCACATGCGCTCAGTAAGATACCTGCGCTTAACACGACACTTGCAAGTGTCAGATACTTGGCCTTAGACTTTTTCATTTCCAGAACCTCCTGTTTAAAAGTTTTGTCTTATTATACAGCTTTGGTTTTATTTAGTCAAGTAATTTCTGAAGAAAAACTTAAAAAAGCATATTTTTTGCTCTTGATTTTAGAAAAAGTTCTCTTTTTTTAAGAAAAATGTAGTATAAAAACCTTTCTGTTAAAGAAAGGTTAAATTCATTACTTTTATTTATAAATATTTTTACGATATTTTCAATCGTGTACGTAGTCGGTCTGCTTGAGCTTTGCCGATTATCTTGTCCAAGAGTCGTGTCCGTAGGCTCATCAAACCATAAAGACCTCCTCCAATCCCTCCGATGAGAGCCACATAAAGGAAACTCCAGAAACGCCCACTTGGTTGGAAGACAAAACCGAGTAGCCACTGCAAGAAGCCAACTAGGATAAACATGACAAGGGTCAAGATGGTAATCAAAATGGTTCGCTTCAAGATTATCTTTCGACGAGCACCTGTTACCTGGCAGATGTCTCGGTACATCAAGACATTTGGAATAATCAAGCCGATAGTCGTTGAGATCAAGGGACCGTAGCTATGGAAAATAGCAATGGTTGGCAATTGCAAGACGATCTTAGCAATGGAACCATAGACAAAGTATAGAACTGCCTTGCGGTTTCGGAACATGGCCTGAAGCATAGGAGACAAGACCATATACAAGCCTAGGATAGTAGACTGCAAAACTGCAAAGACAAATAAGCCCATGGCCAGACTATCTGGCTTACCGTAAAAGACTGTATAAAGAGGCTCCCCTACCATGACCACTCCAACCGTTGCCGGTAGTAGAAATAAGAAGAGCATGGTGAGGCTATCTTGGACTAGGCGAGCCGCCGCCTGCAAGTCACCTTTTACATAGTTTTCCGTCAACAGCGGCAAGCCGACACTCCCAATCGAAACCCCTACAGAGATTAAAATCATAGTAATTTTATTAGGATTGGCAGAGAAATAAGAAAACATGACAACCAAGTCTTCATTGCTGTAGTTGGTAAACCACTTCATACTATTGATAAAGGTCATCTGGTCTAAGATTTGGAAGAGTTGAATGGCTGATCCTGTCAGGATAAAGGGAATGGCTTCCTTGATGGTATCGACTAAGAGTCGCTTACTATTGATCTTATCCCGTGTTTCAAAGACTCTTTTAAGCAAACCTTCTTGGGCAAGGAAATAAATCAAAACTGCAAAACTTGCCACCATCCCCACAAAGGCTGCAAAGGTTGATTGAGTAACGGCTGATAGGTAGTCACCAGAACCCATCTTCATAATGAAGAAGGTTGCCATCAACATCCAGATAACACGGATCACCTGCTCGGCGATTTGACTCATAGCATAGGGTTTGAGGTTATTCATCCCTTGGAAGAAACCTCGAATGACACTCATAGATGGGAAAATCAAGACTGCCCAAGCCAAGCTCTGCATGATGGGAATCAGGTCTTTCCCCACACCTGACAAGTCTGCTAACCAGGGAGAAAAGAGATACAAGACCAAGGCAAAGACTAAGCCCAAGCCTGTCATAAAGCTTAGGAAACTCCGAATCAAGGCAAAGCTATGCTCTTCTTCTCGCATGGTATTGTACTTAGCCACTTGTTTGGCGACCGCAACTGGGATACCCGCTGTCGAAATCAGCAAGAACCAGGCGTAAATATTGTAGCCCATGGTAAAGAGTCCATTTGCCTTAGCAGCATAGGTCCCCATCCAGATATACCAGGGAATAATGTAGATAGCACCAAGGAGGCGACTAATAAAGTTACTAGCTGTTAGCCAAGCAGTCCCTCGCAACATCTGGGCTTGCTGGTGATTGTTTTCGTTAGACATAGCTTCCTCATTCAATTTTGATAACTAGGAAAAGTTCCTTATCTTCCATTATAAACTTTTCCTTGTTACTTGTAAAATTCGGGCGTGAAGTTTATAATAGAAAGTATGATTAAGATTGAAACCGTATTAGATATTTTAAAGAAAGATGACCTTTTTCGCGAGATTATTGACCAAGGTCATTACCACTACAACTACAGTGAAGTTGTTTTTGACAGCATCAGTTACGACAGTCGAAAAGTAAAAGAAGGGACTCTTTTTTTTGCCAAAGGTGCTGCCTTTAAAAAAGAATACCTCCTATCCGCTATAAGTCAAGGCTTAGCTTGGTATGTCGCAGAAAAGGACTACGAAGTCGGTATCCCCGTCATCGTTGTGAACGATATCAAAAAAGCCATGAGTTTGATTGCTATGGAATTCTATGGCAATCCACAAGAGAAACTCAAAATTCTCGCTTTCACAGGGACAAAAGGAAAGACAACAGCAGCGTACTTTGCTTACCACATCCTATCTCAACGCTACCCAACAGCTCTCTTGTCAACTATGAACACAACTCTGGATGGCGAGACCTTCTTTAAATCTTCCTTCTCAACACCCGAAAATATCGATCTCTTCGACATGATGGCTCAAGCTGTTAAGAATGGTCGAACCCATCTTGTAATGGAAGTCTCTAGCCAAGCCTATCTTGTTCATCGAGTCTATGGCCTGACCTTTGATGTAGGTGTCTTTCTTAACATCACTCCTGACCATATCGGTCCGATTGAGCATCCTAGCTTTGAAGACTACTTCTATCACAAACGTCTCTTGATGAAAAATAGCCGAGCAGTTGTCATTAATAGCGACATGGACCACTTTTCTGTATTGAAAGAACAAGTGGAAGATCAAGAACATGACTTCTATGGTAGCCAGTCAAGTAACCAAATCGAGAACTCCAAAGCCTTTAGCTTTTCCGCTACAGGTAAACTCGCTGGTGATTATGATATCCAACTCATCGGTCACTTCAATCAAGAAAATGCAGTTGCTGCAGGACTTGCCTGCCTCCGTCTCGGATCCAGTCCGGAGAACATCAAAAAAGGGATCGCTGCAACCCGCGTTCCTGGACGTATGGAAGTTCTCACTCAGAAAAATGGAGCCAAGGTCTTCATCGACTATGCCCACAATGGTGATAGTCTGAAAAAACTGATTTCTGTTGTAGAAACTCATCAAACTGGAAAGATCGCTCTGGTTCTCGGTTCGACTGGAAACAAGGGTGAAAGTCGTCGCAAAGACTTTGGCCTCCTCCTCAATCAACATCCCGAGATTCAAGTCTTTCTCACCGCGGATGATCCAAACTATGAGGATCCAATGGCCATTGCTGAAGAAATCAGTAGCTATATCAGTCATCCTGTTGAAAAGATTGCCGATCGTGAACAAGCCATCAAGGCGGCGATGGCCATCACAAATCAAGAACTCGATGCCGTGATTATTGCTGGTAAGGGAGCTGATTGCTACCAGATCGTCCAAGGAAAGAAAGAAGACTATCCTGGAGATGCGGCTATCGCAGAACGTTATCTATAAAAAAATCAAGGGAACCATTCCCTTGATTTTTTTAGTCTTCTTTCTTAAATGAATTTTTAAGACCTTCAACGGCACCTTCTACAGCACCTTTAGCATCTTCTACAACTTCTTTTGCTTTCGCAACTGTTTTTTCTACAGCACCTTCTGCTTCAGTTTTGCTATCACCAGTAACTTTCCCAAATCCTTCTTTGATAGCACCAGTTGCTTGTTCCAATTTATTTTCAAGTGACATAGCTCTGTCTCCTTTGCTTTTAATACGATAAACGTTATCGCTTACATTCAGTTTATGCTTATTCTTTAGTAAAGTCAAACAATCTGCTCAAAATGAAGCAATTAAGGTAAATAGAAAGTCAATCGTTCCTTGTCAAAGTCAACAGCCAACTCATACTTCCCTTCTTCGTTTTGCACAACATAGCCCAAGACGACTAGACTCTCAACGAAGATATCACGGCGTTTCTGTATCAGCTGGTCTTTTTTGAGAAACTTCAGTAAAAAGGTCGTCATATACTTGAGGGCATACTCAGGATTGACATCTCCTAAAATGGCATAGAGTTCTTGCTGTTTTTCTGTCAAAGGATATTGATTCTTGACCTTGTAGAAATAGTTGGACAAGGTCATCTTTTCTCTTGCAAAGTCCGTAGGTTCGACTAAAATGGCAGCATTGGTTTGATTGCGCAATTCTGTCTCAAAAGTCTTCTCCAACAAGGCTTGATAGACTGGACTGTCCTCTCTGATAAAAATTTCTTGGTCAAGGGCTAAATTATCCGTAGATTCTAAAAAAGGGAGATTGAGAAAATAGCGTTTGTTTTCCCTTCGGATCAAACCGGCCTTAATATACTCTTCCATGAGTTTATCAACTGCTACATCTGGAAACTGGGCCTTGATTTCTCGAAGGATCACATCGTCATGCTGGTCCAGATAGTCCACCAAATCTATAAAAAATGGCTGCCGAGTCAAACGAGAGGGATTAAAAATCTGAATCATGAAGATTCCTTTCTTTACATTCTAAAAGGGGAGATGCTGCTAGTTGACTAGGATTGGTCCCTGGCTGATTCAAAGGTACAGGAAGTTCGAGTTTCCTGTAATATTCTCTCCAAAAATCACTAATCTCCTGCTCCCCATCCCCAAATTTCATGGAAATAGTTTCAAAAATCGGTAGGATTTCAGCGATGTACTGGGAGCAGTAAAAGCCAGAACCATCTGGATAAAAAGAGGCATTATAGGGTGCACCCAAATGTTTGCTAGCTCTCTCCTTTACCAAGTCAGCTTCCAGCTCTGGATAGACATAAAGATCGTAGAGATGAGTTGGTTCAAAAAATTCAGCAGGTTCTTGACAAATGACCCCTGCTTGCCCACTAGCATGGTAGATGAAACCGTCCAAAAAGATGGCTACATGACTATAGTTCCCAGTAGAAACCTGGATGGCCTGCCCCATATCTGAAAGGTCCTTCACAAAAATCAAATCACCATTTTCTAACATCTTTCTCTCCTAGAAAAAAAGGAGCCGAAACCCCTTTAACTATATGGAAAACAAGTGTTTCCACGTTTCGATTATCACTCAGGTTATTACCCATTAAAGCTCTCAGTCAACTGAGGCACCACTTGTTTCTTACGTGAAACAGCACCTGGAAGGAAAGCGTGATTGTTTTCAAGTTTGAAGTTGAAAGCTGCTTCCACCTTGTCCATGTTTGATCCAAGAGCCAAAATTTCAGAGTTTGAGTTGACGATATCTGTAATCATCAAAACAAAGTCAGAGTAGCCGTTTGCTGCATTAGCCGCTTGCATTGCTGCTTCGATTTCTGCTTGGCGTTCCAAGACTTCAGCAATATCAACTGTATTGACTTGGGCAACACGAACCTTATTTCCGTTCAATTCAAAAGTCTTAGCATCGATGTCAATCAATTCTTCAGCAGATTTGCTAGCCAAGTTTGTACCAGCTTTCAACATAGCCAAACCATATTCTTCCAAGTTGACACCAGCCAATTCAGCTAATTCAGGAGCAATGACTGTATCTGTTGGGTGTGTTGTTGGTGATTTCAAAAGAAGGGTATCTGAAATCAAACCTGAAAGCATCAAACCAGCAATCTCTTTAGGCACAGCTACACCATGTTCTTTGAACATACGGTAAACGATTGAAGACGCTGAACCAACTGGCTCCAAACGCATGTAAAGTGGGCTTGCAGTTTCAAAGTTACCCACGCGGTGGTGGTCCACCACACCATAGACTTCTACTTCAGCGATATCTGATACAGATTGTTGGAATTCATTGTGGTCAGTCAGGATAACTTGCTCTGCACCTTCTGCTTTAGCAGAAGTGATAACACGCGGTGCTTCCACACCAAAATAGTTCAAGACAAAGGCTGTTTCTTCATTTGGAGTTCCAAGGGCAACAGCTTCCGTATCCAAACCGTAAGCTTCTTTTGCAAGGTAGGCAAAGGCTACAGATGACCCGATGGCATCTGAGTCTGGATTTTGGTGACCAAATACTAGAATCTTAGACATGATAATACCTCATTTTGTTTATTCTCTTTATTGTAGCATTTTTTTCGCTTTTTGACAAAAGTAAGAGGAGTCAAAGGACTCCTCACAATTGTTCAAAATAACTAAGTAAATTTCTATCTTGATTTTCAGATAAAAATTGCTCCTTCTGTGGCCTCTTCTTACGCTTGAGAAGGGTTTCAGCTGACATGGCTTCTTCCTTACTGGCAAAACCTTGAGCATAGATAAGTTTGACTGGCAAGCGTGCTCGTGTGTATTTGGCTCCCTTCCCACTACTGTGGACAGCGAGGCGTCTCTTCACATCAGTCGTATAGCCTGTATAGTAGGATCCGTCACGGCACTCCAGCACATACATATAAGCCTTATGATCCATAATAAATCTCTTCGAGTTCCGACGTATAAGAGCCATCATCATTGTGTACAATGAGAGGTGGCAAGACCTTAAAGCCACTTGTCGAGCCATCCTTGATGGCCTCAATCAAAAGCATATTGGCTTCCTTTTCTCTTTTTGGATAAACAAACTGCAGGCGCTTAGGGGCTAGATTATGCCGTTGTAAGCTGTCCAAGATATCTAAAAGCCGATCAGGACGATGAACCATGGCCAAGCGTCCATTCGATTTAAGAATACTCTGGGCACTACGACAAATTTCTTCCAAATTGGTCGTGATTTCATGTCGCGCCAAGAGATAATGTTCACTCTCGTTCAGATTGGAATGAGGATCCACCTTGAAATAGGGTGGATTACACAAAATCATATCCACCTTACTTCCCTGGGTGTAAGCAGGCATATTTTTCAAATCATCACAGATGACCTCCATCTGCTCCTCTAATCCATTCAAGCGGACAGAGCGTTCAGCCATATCCGCCAAACGCTCCTGAATCTCAACAGCCAAAATCTGTGCCTGAGTCCGAGTGCTAGCAAATAGCCCCACTGCTCCATTTCCAGCGCAGAAATCCACTATCAAGCCCTTTTTAGGAAAACGTGGAAAACGTGACAAGAGAACACTATCTACCGAATAGCTAAAAACCTCTCTATTTTGAATGATTTTAATATCTGTCGAAAAGAGCTGGTTAATGCGCTCTCCTGATTTTAATAATTGTTCTTCTTCCATGGTCTTATTATAGCAAATTTATATTAACATTACAAAAGATAGAAATTTCTAACTAGTGCTTCTGATTCTTCAAATGTTGAAGAGCTTCCTTAGTCCAAATTGGCATCATTCGTTTAAGAGGCGCAAAGCCGTAGTTAAAGCGGTCACTTGAAAAGCGTCTCCGTCTAGGAAACTGGTGCTTTTCCTCTTCCAAGGTACGGATAGAAAGACTAGCCTTCCCAGTGTATTCGTCAAAATCCACCACCTGAACTTGGACTTCATCACCAATTTTTAAAATGTCATAGATATTTTCAATAAATCCCGTCCGAATCTCCGAGATGTGAATCAGCCCTGTCACCCCTGTCTCTAACTCAACAAAGGCACCATAGGGCTGAATTCCTGTAATACGCCCAGTTAGCTTATCACCAATTTTCATTCTAGTCCTCAATTTCAATCGTTTCAATTACTACATCTTCAACTGGTTTGTCCATTGCACCAGTCTCAACAGCTGCAATGGCATCCAAGACCGCAAACGATTCTGCGTCCACCAATTGCCCAAAAACAGTATGGCGACGGTCAAGGTGAGGAGTTCCACCTTGTTCTGCATAAATCTCAGCGATTGGTTCAGGCCAGCCACCACGCGCAATCTCTTTCTTAGAGTACGGCAAGTGTTGGTTTTGCACGATAAAGAACTGGCTACCATTGGTATTTGGACCCGCATTGGCCATAGAAAGGGCACCACGGATATTATAGAGTTCTTCAGAAAATTCATCTGCAAAAGAGTCACCGTAGATTGACTCGCCCCCCATACCAGTACCAGTTGGGTCTCCACCTTGGATCATAAAGTCCTTGATAATTCGGTGGAAAATGACACCATCATAGTAACCATCTTTTGACAGAGCAACAAAGTTAGCCACTGTTTTAGGAGCCTGTTCAGGGAAAAGCTTGATACGCAAGTCTCCGTGATTTGTCTTAATGGTCGCAAGAGGACCTTCTACTGTTTCAATTTCTACTTGTGGGAAATGCAATTCTTTTTCTACCATACCAAATCCTTCTAAAGCATCAAAAATGCCATCTTCTTCTACTGTTTTTGTAATATAATCTGCTTTTTCTTTGATTTTTTCATGGGAAACACCCATAGCAATACTGATTCCAGCATAATCAAAGAGTTCCAAGTCATTGAGCCCATCCCCAAAGACCATAACATTCTCTGGTTTCAAGCCTAGATGTTCTACAACCTTGGCTACACCAGTTGCTTTGGATCCTGAAATCGGCACGATATCAGATGAATGTTCATGCCAACGCACCATGCGAAGTTTACCAGAGAGACTATCTGGTAACCGCAAGTCATCCCCTTTTTCCTCAAAGGTCCACATCTGGTAAATGTCCGCTTTTTCATGGAAGTTAGGATCCACATTCAAGTTTGGATAAATCGGGTCAATAGCCTCACTGATCAGTTCTGTTCGCGTAGAGAGTTTGGCGTCATGACTACCAACCAAGCCATATTCAATTCCCTCTCGCTTTGTCCAAGAAATGTACTCCTCAACATCTGACTTCTCAATCTGATGCTGATAAATGACCTGGCCTTTTTTATCTTCAATATAGGCACCATTTAGGGTTACAAAAAAGTCCGGTTTGAGCTCACGAATCTCTGGGACAACACCGAAAATACCACGACCAGAGGCAATTCCTGTTAAAATTCCTTTTTCACGCAACTGTTTAAAGAGCGTGGGAATTGTAGCTGGAATAAAACCTGTCTTTGACGTACGCAAGGTATCATCAATATCAAAAAAGACGATTTTAATCTTTTTTGCCTTGTATTTTAATTTCGCATCCATCTCTCTACCTCTTTTCCATCACTCTTTCCATTATACCATAAAGCTGATGAAATTCCTTTTTTGAAAAAAGATGAAAATCCTATCAAAAAGAGAGCCAGTAAAACTAACCCTCTCTTTTCATCCTAGAACATCTCTAGAGCAATCATGGTAATCATCGTTGCATCATAGTAGTTGTCCAAAGGTAAATCTTGTGTGAAAATGTATTTATTTTGCTGAAGAAGTTTCAGATAACCTTCTCCCTTGTCAGATGCATAGGTAATCGGTGCCAAGAAACTACCTGCCTGGTATTGATTGAGGGCAGTTCCGTTCAAGTCATAACCAGCATAAATGCGTTGCTCTTTCATAAAGAAATCCATCATCTTTTGAACGAGTTTTTGGCTTCTTTCATCCTGACTCTGTGACAGGTGATAAGGCAAACGACAAGCATTATAAGAATAAGCCCCATCGTATTGAGATTCGATAGTGTTGGC
>CABTWF010000025.1:0-28104 GCA_902488495.1 uncultured Streptococcus sp.
CATTCTCAATTTCTGTTTTAAAAATAGCTAAGGTTAACGTCAAATGACTACGCGCCCTATTTCATACGATAAAAATCAATCACTAAACCAGCAGGGCCTTTAACTAGTAGCGATTCCGTTCCCCAATCGGTTACAGCTGGTCCGTGTAAAATCTCGACACCAAGCTCTTTCAACCGTTGGTAGTTCTGGTCTACATCCTCAACCTCGATATGAAGAATGATTCCTGACTGAAAGTTTTCCAAAGGAACCAAATGATTTTGAGACAACATGAGACAATGACTGCCAATCGTAAACTGAGCAAAACCGTCATCAACATAGTCTGCCTTTTTATCCAAAATACTCTCCAAGTCAGCACAGACTTGAGGGACATCTGAAACAATAATATCTAATTGATTTAAATTCATTTACTATCCTCCAGAAAAAGACCGGATTGCTCCGATCTTTTCAAGTTCGACTCTAGAAAATCAAAGAATAAAATCTACAAAGTTTACATTTGATTTTCGATGAGAGAAATTATTTGATTGCGCGTGATTGCAATCCTTCTTCTTCCAAGAAGAGGCGGAATGGTACGAGTTCTTCTGCTTCGTATTTTTCCTTGAAGGCTTTGATTGCTTCTTCTGAGTGTTGTTTTGGATCCAATTCAAGTACTTCTACTGGAAGTGGACGATGTTGAGAGATGCGAGCATCGATCACAACAGTTTTACCTTCTTTGTTCAATTTAACAGCTTCAGCAACAACTGCATCGATATCTTCGATACGATCAACTGTAAATCCTACAGCACCTTGCGCTTCAGCGATTTTCGCATAGTCAGCATTAGGGAAGTCACAACCAAACAAGTGTTTGTTTGTGTCTTCGTATTTGTCCTTGATGAAGGCATATTTACCATTTGAGAAGACAACGTTGATAACTGGAAGGTCGTATTGAACGTTTGTGATAACGTCTGGGTAGCACATGTTGAATGCACCGTCACCCATGATGTTCCATACTTGGCGATCTGGATTGTCTTTCTTAGCAGCGATACCACCAGGAAGGGCAATACCCATTGTCGCAAAGAGTGGAGATGTACGCCACATGTTCTTAGGTGTCATGTGAAGGTGACGAGTAGATGTTTGAGTAGTGTCACCTACGTCGATTGAGTAGATAGCGTCTTGGTCAGCATGTTTGTTGATTGCATTGTAAACTTGATACAATTGCAATTCACCCTCGGTTTTACCTTCGAGTTTGTTCATGTAATCACGCCAGTTTTGGTTGTTCTTCACGTTTGCACGCCACCATGGAGTAGACTCAACTGGGTTTACTTTATCAAGGATTGCTTTCGCTGCTTGACCTGCGTCACCAAGGATTGAAGCGTCAAGGGCGTGACGTTTACCAAGTTTGTAAGGGTCAATATCAACTTGGATGAATTTTTCAGTATTCTTGAATGCTTCGTAAACTTCAGCAAATGGGAAGTTTGAACCAAGGAAAAGAACTGTGTCTGCTTCAAAGACCACTTCGTTGGCTGGTTTCCAACCAACACGGTAAGCAGAACCTGTCAAACCTTCATAGTTCCATTCAAAGGCTTCAAAGTTTTTACCAGTTGTGATGATTGGTGCTTTGATTTTACGTGACAATTCAGTGATCACTTCACCAGCTTTCACACCACCGTAACCAGCATAGATAACTGGACGTTCAGCATTGTTCAAGATTTCAACAGCTTTATCGATTTCAACTTCGTTCAAAGCAGGAGCGATGAATGAACGCTCGTATGAACCTGATCCATAGTATGAGTTTTCATCGATTTCTTGGAAACCGAAGTTTACTGGGATTTCAACAACAGCTGGACCTTTTTTAGAAACTGCAGCACGGCAAGCTTCGTCAATTACTTTTGGCAATTGCTCAGCGTAAGCTACACGTTTGTTGTATACAGCGATACCGTTGTACATTGGGTTTTGGTTCAATTCTTGGAAAGCATCCATGTTGAGTTCGTTAACTGGACGTGATCCAAGGATTGCTAGGAATGGAGTGTTATCCATAGCTGCATCGTAAACACCGTTAATCAAGTGAGTCGCACCTGGACCACCTGAACCAACTGCAACCCCGATTGAGCCGCCGAATTTAGCTTGCATAACCGCTGCAAGAGCACCTGTTTCTTCGTGGCGAACTTGCAAGAAGCGGATATCTTTGTCTTCAGCCAAAGCGTCCATCAATGAGCTGAGTGTTCCTGATGGGATACCGTAGATTGTGTCTACGCCCCATGTTTTCAATACATTAAGCATTGCTGCAGATGCAGTAATTTTCCCTTGAGTCATAATGATAACTCTCCTTCAAATATTTTTAAATCTACTAAAAAAGGTTTCATATAGTTTTTGAAAACGTTTCAGTAAATTTTTACACTACTAATTTATCACATTTATTTTGACTTTACTAAGAATCTGCTCAGAAGTTTTTATTCTCTATTACAGTACAGTTTAAAAACGTTTTTAGTTTCTGTTTTATAATAAAAAAGCGAGCAAGCCCGCTTTTAATCTATTTTACTAAAGTTTAGTAAGAGTGAACTAGTCAGAACAGATACAGAACTAAAGGCCATGGCTAGACCTGCCAGTTCTGGATTGAGGGCCAGTCCAACACCTGAAAAGACTCCTGCTGCAATCGGAATTCCGGCGACATTGTAGATAAAGGCCCAGAAAAGATTGAGCAGAATTCGATTAAAGGTTTTCTTACTCATGTCAAAGGCACGAACCACGCCTAGGAGGTTATTGGTTGTCAACACTAAATCTGCTGACTCGATAGCGATATCCGTTCCAGCTCCCATAGCAATCCCCACATCTGCTACACTAAGGGCAGGAGCGTCATTGATACCGTCCCCAACAAAGGCTACTTTGCCAGCCGCTTGTAGTTTATGGATTTCATGAGCTTTTTCTTCTGGCAAGACACCTGCAATGACCTCTTCGATTCCGATTTGATCTGCAATAGCACGCGCTACACCAGCATTGTCTCCTGTCAGCATGACTGTTTTAAGACCTCGTTTTTTCAACTGACTGATGGCAAGCTTAGCATTTTCCTTAGGAATATCTTGCAGGGCAAGCAAGCCTTTGATTTCATTCTCAACAGCCAAGAACACAACTGTCTTAGCTTCTTTTTCCAGTTCTTCTAGTTTTTCTTGATAAGTGCTAGAAATGTTCATGCCATCCAGCATTTTAGCATTTCCAAGCAGAACTTGTTTCCCATTGATTTGCCCTGAAACACCTTTTCCGTGCAAGGCTTGGAAATTTTCAACAGTGTGAAGCTCAAGTCCAGTTTCAGTCGCTCGCTTAACAATAGCCTCAGCCAGTGGGTGTTGAGAAGCTTCTTCCAAGGAAGCTGCCAATCCAAGCACTTCTACTTCGTCGCCTATGATATCTGTGACCACAGGCTTCCCTTCCGTCAAAGTTCCAGTCTTATCAAAGACAATCGTTTGAACTTTCTGGATTTCCTGTAGAACCGTTCCATTTTTGAGGAGAACTCCCATCTTGGCACTGCGACCTGTCCCCACCATAAGGGCTGTCGGTGTTGCAAGTCCCAATGCACAAGGGCAGGCAATAATCAGAACTGCTACTCCATAGAGAAGCGAAGACACAAAGCTCGCTCCAAGCACGACTACACTATCCCTGAGCAAGACGAACCAAACCCAAAAGGTCACAATCCCTAAAATGACAACTGCTGGGACAAAAATCCCTGAAATTTTATCCGTCAAGTCCTGAATCGGCGCACGACTGGTCTGAGCTTTCTTCACAAAATCGACAATCTGAGCCAAAACAGTCTCTGAACCAACTTTTTCTGCTCTAAAAACAAGTGTTCCACTATTATTGATGGTTGAACCAATGACGGTATCTCCAACTGTCTTGTCCACAGGCAGACTCTCACCTGTCACCATAGACTCATCAATACTAGAGATACCTTCTACTACGACACCATCAACAGCAATCTTTTCACCGGGACGCACTCGAATCAGGTCACCTACCTTGACTTGGTCCAAGGGGACTTGAACATAGTTATCCTCACGCAAGACTTCTGCAGTTTTAGCCTGCAAGTCAAGTAATTTCTCCACAGCTTGGGAAGTATTTTTCCGCATTTTCTCCTCAAAAACGGCTCCCATAAGAACGAAGAAGAAGATAAATGCAGCACTTTCAAAGTAAACGGGGAGACCTGCAAAGAGGGCAACTAGGCTATAGCCATAGGCTACTAGGGTTCCCAGAGCAACCAAGGTATCCATGTTGGCATTGTGCTTTTTAAAACTAGCCCAAGCACTTTGGATATAAGGACCACCTGCTACTAGCATAATCGGTGTTGTGGCTAAAAAGGTGCCCCAACGCATGACTTGGTGACTAATTCCTCCTGTCGACATCCCAATCATGAGAATCACAAGAGGCACAGTAAAGATACTAGTAATCCAAAAACGCTGTAAAAGTGATAGAGATTTTCGAGTCTTCTCAACGACTGTATAGCTTCCTTTTTGCATCTTCATGCCACAAGAAAATTCATGTTCCCCTAATTCTTGAGGGGTAAAACGAATTGTCTTCTCTTCATCCACGCCGATTGGTTCCAAGATGCCTTCTTCTTCAAACAGAATTTCCTTGTAACAGTTTGAAGGAGTTGCTCGATGAAAGGTAATCTCAGCTGGAATCCCTTTTTGAAGCTGTATATGAGCTGGATGGTAGCCTTTGTCTGCCGTGATACGGATTTTTTGAACACCATTTTCAAGACTTGCTTTTACAATTTCAGTCATATCATTCTCCTATTCTACAATCATCTTACCGTGCATCATATTCATGCCACAAGAGAAACCATACTCTCCAGCCTGTTCAGGTGTGATTTCCACTACATACTCTTCACCCATAGGCAAGTCCGCATGCACACCAAAATCTGGGAAAACGATTTGATCCAAGCAAGGTGAAGGATCTTTTCGATCAAAAATAATGCGAGCAGGTTGCGATTTTTTGAGGATAATGGTTTCTGGAGTATATCCCCCCATGACCTCCACTCGAATCTCTTGGTAGCCGTTTTTTTGCTGGGCTTTTTGTCCAGATTTTTCAGGCTTTTTGAAAAACCAAAACAAGATAAACGCGATAAGGGTAATACAAACAATGGTTACAATACTATTTAACATGACGTCTCCTTTACATACAATTACATTTTACTTCAACAACTGCGCTAGCTTTTTTCTTAGAAATCACAGCTTCTAAGTCTTCCAAGTCAGCCTGAGTAAAATCACATTCAGCAATCAAATCAGCCAACAAGTTCTTAATCCTACGGGAACAAACCTTGTCCTTGATATCTTGGACAAGTAAATCCCGACTTTGGTCCAAAGTTAAAAGGGCTGAATAGACAAAGAACTTGCCTTCTTTTTTCCTTGTCAGACACTCTTTCTCAACCAAACGAGCCAAAAGAGTTTGAATGGTCGACTTGGACCAGTCGAACCGCTCCGCCAGAACCCTGATCAAATCCGTACTGGTCTGCTCTCCTTGCATCCAAATAATCTTCATGACCTGCCATTCTGCATCTGAAATCTGCATCATCACACCTCCTAAATCTACATTTGTCAATTACAGTTATCAGTATACTCCAAAAATCTACATTTGTCAACTATAAAATTAATCTTTTCTTTGAAAATTTGAATTTTAACCATTTGATAAAGGATTTTCAGTCAAATCTTACTATATAAACTATAAAAATATGCTATACTAAAGAAAAAAGAAAACAACCACTAGGGGTGCGTAAAGCTGAGATTAACGACTGTTAGATCCCTTTGACTCAATCTAGGTAATGCTAGCTGATGGAAGTGGAAATGATGATGAGGACTATCTGGTCTTCTATTTCCTTCCTGAAATAGACTAGCTTGTTCTTGAGAATACAAACTTCAGTTGGTTGGGAGGTTTTAGATGACTTATTTACCCGTTGCTCTAACCATTGCAGGAACTGACCCTAGTGGCGGTGCTGGCATTATGGCTGATTTGAAGTCATTCCAAGCTAGAGATGTCTATGGAATGGCCGTTGTCACCAGCCTTGTCGCTCAAAATACCAGAGGTGTTCAATTAATCGAGCACGTCTCCAATCAAATGCTGGAAGCTCAATTGGAAAGTGTCTTTTCGGATATCAAGCCCCAGGCTGTAAAAACTGGTATGTTGGCAACTACTGAAATCATGGAGATTATCCAACCCTATCTTAAAAAACTGGACTGCCCCTACGTGCTGGACCCTGTTATGGTCGCAACAAGCGGTGATACCCTGATAGATACCAGTGCGAGAAGCTACCTAAAAACAAACCTGCTTCCCCTTGCGACTATTATTACACCCAATCTTCCTGAGGCAGAAGAAATTGTTGGTTTCTCAATTCATAATCCAGAAGACATGCAACGTGCTGGTCGCCTGATTTTAAAAGAATTTGGTCCTCAGTCTGTTGTTATCAAAGGTGGCCATCTCGAAGGCGGTGCCAAGGATTTCCTCTTTACCAAGGAGGAGCAATTTGTCTGGGAAAGTCCTCGAATTCAAACTTGTCACACCCATGGTACTGGATGTACTTTTGCTGCAGTGATTACGGCTGAACTAGCCAAGGGGAAGACCCTTTATCAGGCAGTCGATAAGGCCAAGGCCTTTATCACAAAAGCCATCCAAGACGCCCCTCAACTCGGTCATGGTTCTGGTCCAGTCAACCATACAAGCTTTAAAGATTAAGAAAAAACTCTCTAGTTCCCGCTTGAAGGGAATTAGAGAGTTTTTGATTAGGAAACAATGTCATCCAGCTTTGTTAAAAAGGCATGCGCTTTTGCTTCAATATCTTCTGCCTGCATCAAATCACGGACTACAGCTACACCAGCTATGCCAGTTGCAGCAAGTTGGTCAATATTCTCTGACGTCAAGCCTCCAATAGCAACTACTGGAATGGCGACCGTTTGGCAAATTGTTTTCAAGGTTGAAATCAGAGTGATAGGCGCATTCTCCTTGGTCCTAGTCGGGAAAATGGCTCCTGTTCCCAAGTAATCCGCACCCGATGTTTCTGCTTCGAGGGCTCTTTTAACTGTTTTAGCAGTGACACCGAGGATTTTTTTAGGACCCAAGACTTGGCGGGCAACCGAAACTGGTAGTTCATCGTCTCCGATATGTAGACCTGCAGCATCGACTGCTAGACAGATATCCAATCGATCATCGATTATCAAGGGTACCTGATAGGCATCTGTTATTTCCTTGACTTGTTTTGCCAGATGATAGTATTGATTGGTGGTGAGATTTTTTTCTCGTAGTTGGATAATGGTAACACCTGAACGGCAGGCTGTCTCAACTTTTTCAAGAAAGTTTTCCAAGGAATCTTGGTAGCGATTGGTTACTAGATACAGTTTAAGTGATTCTCTATTCATAAAAGTCTCCTTTGATGGCTTCTAGCCAATTTTCGTCTCTTCTTAGGAGAGAGAGTTGATTGAGAACTTGGTAACGAAAATCTTCCAATCCCATTCCTTGAACAAGAATTCTCTCAGCAGCGATATTGAGATAAGAGACCGCTAGGCAAGAAGCTTCAAAGGCAGTCTTTCCTTGGCTGAGAAAAACGGATGTCAAGGCTCCAACTAAGTCTCCTGTCCCTGTTATCCAGTCTAATTCTGCACAGCCATTCCTCAATACAGCAACTTGATTTTCTGAAACGATGAGATCCTTGGGTCCAGTGACTAAGAACGACGTACTAGGATAAAGGTGACACCAGTCTTTCAAGACTTGGAGCAAATCCTCAGTTTCTTGATCCTTATGGCTAGCATCAACTCCAACTCCATGGTGTTTTAAGCCAACAAGACTTCGGATTTCAGACATATTTCCTTTAAGGACCGTGGGCTTGTATTCTAAAAGATCTCTAACTAGTCCCTTACGAATGGGAGATGTTGCTAGGCCAACCGCATCTACTACCATTGGGAGACAAGCTTGATTTGCATAATAAGCTGCCATACGGATTGCTTTCTCCTTCTCAGCAGACAAATGCCCCAAATTGATGAAGAGAGCTTGGCTTTGTTTGGTAAAATCAAGGACCTCACGGGGATCATCTGCCATGACAGGTTTAGATCCCAGAGCCAAAATGCCATTGGCCAGCATCTCACAAGAAATCTCATTGGTGATGCAGTGAATCAAGGAACTGGTTGCCAGAGGGAAAGGATTTGTTAACTTCTGCATCAGTCTATCCTTTCACCAAAGAAATATCCTTGCACTTTTTTAAAGAATTCCTGCTTGATTAAAAATCGAAAGGCAATAAAGGAAATCGCTGTACCGATCAATGTTGCTCCGAAAAATCGAGGGGTGTAGATAAACCAGCTAAGCTTGGCCGCAGATCCCGTAAAGAGAACCATGACAGGATAGGAAACAATAGATCCGATAATCCCTGTTCCCAAGATTTCTCCTAGGGCAGAGAAGTGAAATTTTCGACCGTACTTATAAAAGAGACCTGCAAGGAGGGCTCCAAAGGTAGCTCCAGTGAGGGCCAAGGGCGGAATGCCTTGAGTAGACATACGGATAAAGGCTGTAACTGTTGCCATGACCAAGGCATAAACAGGCCCCATCAAGATTCCCGCAAGAATGTTGACTACACTGGACATTGGTGCCATTCCTTCAATTCGAAAGATGGGTGTAAGAACTACGTCAAGAGCAATCATCATGGATAAAATGGTTAATTTATGAACTTGTAGTTGGTGGTTTCTCATTTTCTATTTCTTCTCTGTTTCTAAGGACTGCAAATCACTTGTCCAGGTTTGATGTTGGTAAGCCATCTCCCAAAACTTGGCTTCCATATGGACACTTCGATGGAAGGCCTCTAGCATTTTTTGTTTGTCCGTCTCGTTGCTTTCTCGATAGAGCTGATTGACCAGGGCTTCTTCCTCTTTAATCTGCTGTTCTAACTCATCGGTGATATAGGTTTCGATCCACTGCTGATAAAGAGGATTCGGGGATGGTTTGCGATTAAGTGCCTTGCCCAAATCATGGTATAACCAAGGACATGGGAGCAAACTAGAAAAAGCAATGCCCAAGTTTGACTCTGCAAACTGTCGATAAATATGAGAAATGTAATGATAACAGGTTGGAGCAATCGGTTGCTCCTCCATTTCCTGATCACTGATTCCTAATTCTTTGAAAAATTGTTGGCGGATAAACAATTCACCTTCCACTAGACTCTGGGCATTTTGTTTCAAGAGTCTTTTCATCTCCTCGTTGGAAGTCTTATCAGCCAAGAGGTGATAGGCTTCTGAAAAGGACTTCAGATAGTAGGCATCCTGAATCAGGTAATAGCGGAAAATAGAAGGTTCCAACGTTCCCTCTTGTAACTGTAAAACAAAGGGATGCTGAAAGGAAGCCTGCCAAGCTTCCTTGGATAATTCCATCGCAATATCTGTAAATTCCATAATAACTCCTTTATAGAAATAAACTGGTTTGAAGTAATAAAAAGAACAGCAGGTAGATTAATTTTGTTTTTTTAGAAATATAAAAAGTCCGATAGCGATTCTCCAACTGCGCATGTTCGTCATATCCATGTGCAGACAGGGCCCTCAAGTAGAGATGGCGCCATCTAAAGACCGTCATCAGAACCTTGCTGTAAATCAAGGGAGACCAAACATGCAATTTTTGACCACGCAATAAGCAAGCTTCCTTGAGGGACTTGATTTCTTGTTGAATGAGGGGAAAGGCATTGAATACCACAATCAAGGCATAGGCCCAAGACCGTGATAACCCCTTTTGAGCCAAGTACAAGAGAAGCTCTTTTAAGGAAATACTGGAAACAAAGACAAGGCCGATACAAACCGTCACAAAAGCTCTCGTCCCAAGTATCACTGCCTGCGAAGCATCCCCGTGTAACTGAACTGCCCAGTAGTTGGCAAAGGATGGTAAAATGGCGAGTACGAGCATCCAAGCTAACATTTTAAATCGACGGTAATAGAGCATGAAGAGAATGCAAAATGCGACTACCGAAAGATTAAGAGCAATCGAAGGAAGGAAGGATGTTTCCAAGGATAAAATTAGAAAGAAGAGACTGATAATCGGTGTCTTGGTTGCGACTTTGATCATACTACTTCACCTCCCCTAGAGTATCATTGTTCAGAGATGGGAGAGGTTTGCTGATTGTCACGTCTTTAATATGACGGAGACCCTCACTAGTCATCTCAATCCAATAATCAACCACAGAGATCAAGGGATCTAAACGATGGCTAATGATTAAAAAACTTCTTCCTTGATTGCTCTCCTCCAACATCCACTGACAAAAGTAGTCGCAGGCTCTATCATCCAAACCAGCAAATGGCTCATCTAGCAAGATCACAGAAGCCTTGCTGGTCAAGATGGTCAAAAGCTGAAGAATCTTTTGCTGACCACCACTTAATTGATAAGGACTCTTATCAAGTGCCTGCTCCAGATCAAAATATCGTAGAGCCTGGAGAATTCGCTGATTTCTTTCAGTATCTGGACCATCTAATTGCAGTTCCTCTCGCAGACTGACTCGGATAAATTGCTTTTCAGCTTCCTGAACAACTCCCGTCAGATCACGATACAAACTCTTTTTCTTTTTTAGGACCGAACCCTTCCAAGTAATGCGCCCTCTATACTTTTGAAATTGAAGAATGGAACGAAAGAGGGTTGATTTCCCAACACCATTATCACCCAGGATACAGGTAATCCCTTGGTAAAATGTGAAATCTGCAATCAAAAAGAGGGGGCGATTATCCAACTCACAAGTCGTTCGATCCATATGGAATAGTTCTGGACTAGAAGCAACTTCCTTTGAAGAAACCTGTGTCATCTCAGAGGTAGGGATTTTATTTATTTCTCTTAGTTGTCCATCTCTTAGCTCCACCATATGGTCGATATAGGCTTCATAATCAGATAAATCATGGTCGCATAAAATAACTGTCTTCCCATCAGAGGCCAACTCTTTTAGAATCTCCAATATCTCCAGCCTGCTCTTGCGGTCAATAGAAGCAAAGGGCTCATCCAAGAGATAGACCCTAGGATTCATAGCAAAGAGGACAGCTAGCGCAGCTTTTTGCTTTTCCCCACCTGATAGGTGATGGATGGGACGGTGCAAGATTGGCTCGCAACGACATTGCCGAACCACCTCTGCTATTTTAGCATCAATCTCTTGAAGGGGATGACCGATATTCTCCAAGGTAAAAATCAGCTCCTCAAACAAGTTCTCCATGGTAAATTGATGATTGGGATTTTGAAAGAGAATGCCAACCGTCTGGACACGGTCGACGATAGAAAGCTGACTGACCTCTCTCCCATCTATCAGGACTTGACCACTATAGGGAAGAGAACTGACTTGGGCAATCATTTGAAAGAGACTCGATTTTCCTGAACCACTGCTCCCAACTAACAAGGTGAAGGCTTGCGCATGAAAAGTAAAATCAATCGGCTCTGAGAAGATTGGGGACTGAATCTCCCGTAATTCCAGGCCCATCTATGCCTTTCCTCCAGCTGCAAACTGATGATAGAGTTTGACAATGGCACGAACCAAAATAGTACAGAAGAAAAAGACAGAAATAAAGCGAACCACAAGCAAGGAAAGGACAAAAGGAAGGGAGAAGGCATAGTAACCTAATTTAATGTATTCATAGACAAAGCTAAAAAGGGTAATCCCAATACTATTAGCAGTTAGAGAGAGCCAACTTTCATAGCGATTCTTGGTTACGAGAAAACCAAATTCACTTCCCAGACCTTGAACCAAGCCAGACAAAAGAGCTCCTAGCCCGAATTGGCTACCATAAAGGACTTCAGCAAGTGCAGCAAGCACTTCTCCAATCGTTGCGCTTCCGATTCTTGGAACAAAGATAGCCGCAATGGGCGCAGCCATACACCAGAGACCAAAGAGGATTTCATTGGCAAAGGCCTGCAAACCAAGAGGGGCCAAGATCAGGGTGAGGATATCAAACAGATAGCCTGAACCCACAAAAACGCCACCAAAAAAGATAGACAAGAAAGCAAGTAAGATAACATCTTTTAACTGCCATTTTTTCAACATAAAAAACTCCTTTTTTAAATAAAAGTGGGGCATTCAAGAAGAGCTACCAAAAGGCTTGCCGTCAAGCCTATCCTCTTTTGATAAACAAAAAAACTCCAATTACAAACGAGAATTAGAGTTTAGCTTACAAGATTAGACAGTTCTTTTCGACATACGAAAAAAACCTTTTCACATTTCCCTTCGCCAGTCTTAACTGTATCAGGTTCAATGGGTATCATCTCAGCCTAAAGCACCCCAAATGTCTTTATTATTTTATTACTGGACCAGTATAACAGAAATTGAAAGCCCTAGCAAGATATTTGACCGGAAAATATATTTATATAGTTTGTTTGTTCATTCTTTTAATCTACATAAAAGTATTGCATCTGTCCTATAATTCATAACCAATATCAAAAAAGGCTAATTCTAAAGCAACTGCTTGATTCCAGCGTTCCTGAAGTTCTGTCAAATCTTCTCGACCTTTCCCGACACGATTGAGTTCGTCAACCAGAAATTGAACCCACTCTGCAAAGAAAGGACCTCTATGGAGATTAATCCATTCCGAATGAATATAGGCTTCAGGTTGAGGCAAATCTTTAGAACCCCAGTCTAAATAGAGACCTTCTGCAATGACCAGCATGACCAAAAGATGAGCATAGTCTGATGAAGCCACAGCAGAATACATTAGCTCCTGAAAGGCTTTTGTTACAGGGTGCAAGGTCACTTCTAGATAGTCATTCTCTGCTACTTTTAACTCTTTGAAAGCCTTTTGGAAATAACCATCTTCATCTGCTTCAAGAAAGCCTAGTTGCTTGGCAAAACGAAGCTTGGATTCAAGCTGGTCTGCGTGAGCTACACAGGCACCCAGCATGGATAAGAAGGCATCAAAGAAATGATAATCCTGAATCAGGTAGTCTTTAAAGACCTTATTCTCAATTGTCCCCGCAAAAAGTTCCTTAACAAAACGATGATTGATTGCAGCCTGCCAATCCTTCTGATTGCTTTTTAATAATTCTCCAACGGTCAAACCCGGCTGAAATGCATAGTCTTGTGTTTCCATATTTACTTTTCCTCTCTTTACTCGTTCGTAATCAACAAAATACCAAGAAAATTCTAGTTTTACTTGACCTTTTTAAAGAAAAGTGGGGCATTCAAGGAGAGCTGCCAAAAGACTTGCCGTCAAGCCTATCCTCTTTTGATAAACAAAAAAACTCCAATTACAAACGAGAATTAGAGTTTACCTTACAAGATTAGACAGTTCTTTTCGACATACGAAAAAACCTTTTCACATTTCCCTTCGCCAGTATTAACTGTATCAGGTTCAATGGGTATCATCTCAGCCTAAAGCACCCCAAATGTCTTTATTATTTAATTACTGGACCAGTATAACAGAATTTGAAAGCCCTAGCAAGATATTTGACTGGAAAATATATTTATATAGTTTCTAATAACGATTTAATCTTTCTATACACGAAGAAAAACCTCCACATAAGGTGGAGGCCGTCTTCTTTATCAATACAATTTTAAGTCACGAGGGTCAACTGGGAAGGTTGGATTGTATGGGTTGTGACGGAGTTTGAAGTGTTTGACATCCTCAATAGTCTGAGTTCCAGATAATTGCATGACTGTCTTCAGTTCTGCATTTAAGTGCTCGAAGACTTGACGCACACCAACACTACCACCGAGAGCCAAACCATAGATCACAGGGCGACCAATGGCTACCAAGTCTGCTCCTGAAGCCAAGGCTTTAAAGACGTGTTGACCGCGACGAACACCAGAGTCAAAGACAATTGGCACACGTTTATCAACTGCTTCTGCTACTTCTTGAAGTGAGTCAAAGGCAGCTGGCCCACCGTCAATTTGGCGACCACCGTGGTTGGTTACCCAGATACCTGAAGCTCCCGCAGCAAGCGAACGTTCAACGTCCTCACGGCATTGTGGTCCCTTGACATAGACAGGAAGACCAGAATATTCAGCGATAAATTCGACATCGCGTGGAGACAAGCGTTGTTTAGCTGACTTGTAAACAAAGTCCATTGATTTTCCAGCACCTTCTGGCAGATATTCTTCAACAATTGGCATACCAACTGGGAAGACAAAACCATTGCGCTTATCGACCTCACGATTCCCCCCTACAGTTGCATCTGCCGTCAAGACAATCGCTTTGTAGCCTTCAGCCTTCACACGGTCCATGATATGGCGATTAATCCCGTCATCCTTACTAAAGTAAAATTGGAACCAATGAGGTGTCCCTTGAAGAGCTTCCGTAATTTCTGGAAGGTCAACGGTAGAGTAAGAGCTGGTTGTATAAAGAGAACCAAATTCATGCACACCACGCGCAGTAGCTACTTCCCCCTGCTCATTTGCCAATTTATGAGCCGCAACAGGTGCCATAATAATTGGTGAAGATAATTTTTCACCTGCAAATTCAATCTCTGTACTTGGATTTTCAACATCGCAAAGCGTATGCGGAACGATGAGTTTGTGGTTAAAGGCACGGATGTTCTCGCGTAAAGTGAAAGTATCCTCTGCTCCACTAGCGATATAACCAAAGGCAGCTTTAGGAATAACTTGTTGCGCCATTGGCTCCAAATCATAAGTGTTAATAAAATCTACAGGTCCTTCTGCATTGCTTGTTTTATATGACATAAAGTGTCCTCCTTATTAAGTAAGCGTTTACTTTTTCTTACATAAACTATCTTACCTCTTTTTCAGAATCCTTTCAAAAATTTTGTCTGGAAATTTCAAACTACAGAGATGATAAATATTTTCTATCATTGTGATAAAAAATTCATATTATCCAAACATGCCCTTTAGTGCTACAATAGCTATATTATTCCTAGATGGGAGGTTCTATTTTGGATTGGTCCATTGTTGAACAATATTTACCACTCTATCAAAAGGCATTCTTTCTGACCTTACATATCGCAGTTTGGGGAATTCTGGGTTCTTTTCTTGTTGGTCTAATCGTTAGTGTCATTCGGTATTATCGCGTTCCTATCTTTTCACAGCTAGCAACAGCTTATATAGAATTGTCACGAAACACGCCCCTTTTGATTCAGCTCTTCTTCCTCTACTTCGGGCTTCCCCGAATAGGGATTGTTCTTTCTTCAGAAGTCTGTGCAACAGTTGGGCTCATCTTTTTAGGTGGCTCCTACATGGCTGAATCTTTCAGAAGCGGACTGGAAACAGTTAGTCAAACCCAGCACGAGATTGGTCTAGCCATTGGTCTAACGCCTGTACAGGTCTTTCGCTATGTGGTTCTTCCGCAAGCGACTGCGGTAGCCCTACCGTCCTTTAGTGCCAATGTCATTTTCCTCATCAAAGAAACCTCAGTTTTCTCTGCAGTAGCCTTAGCCGATCTCATGTACGTCGCCAAGGACTTGATTGGACTCTATTATGAGACAGACATTGCACTGGCCATGTTGGTAGTTGCTTATCTAATTATGCTTCTACCCATCTCTCTAGTCTTTAGCTGGATAGAAAGGAGGCTCCGCCATGCAGGATTCGGGAATGCAAGTACTCTTTCAGGGAAATAATCTCCTGCGAATTCTACAGGGATTGGGTGTCACGATTGGAATTTCCATTCTCTCTGTCCTTCTATCAATGGTTTTCGGAACAGTCATGGGAATCATCATGACCTCCCATTCTAGAGTTATTCGTTTTTTAACACGCTTTTATCTGGAATTTATCCGTATCATGCCCCAGCTGGTACTACTTTTCATCGTTTATTTCGGCTTGGCTCGAAACTTTAATATCAACATCTCAGGCGAGACTTCGGCCATTATCGTCTTTACTCTCTGGGGTACAGCTGAAATGGGGGACTTGGTTCGTGGGGCAATCACTTCTCTCCCTAAACATCAGTTTGAAAGCGGACAGGCTCTGGGCTTAACTAACTTGCAACTTTACTATCACATTATCATTCCACAGGTCTTGAGAAGACTACTACCACAAGCCATCAACCTTGTCACTCGGATGATCAAAACGACTTCCTTAGTTGTCTTGATTGGGGTTGTGGAAGTGACCAAGGTTGGGCAACAAATCATCGATAGCAATCGCTTGACCATCCCAACCGCTTCCTTTTGGATTTATGGCACCATTCTTATCCTGTATTTCGCAGTCTGTTTTCCTATTTCCAAACTATCCACTCACTTAGAAAAACATTGGAGGAACTAAATGTCTGAAACTATCTTAGAAATCAAGGACTTAAAAAAATCCTTTGGAGACAATCCCATCCTCCAAGGCCTTTCTCTAGATATCAAAAAGGGGGAAGTCGTCGTCGTTCTAGGACCATCTGGTTGCGGAAAAAGTACACTTCTCCGCTGCCTCAATGGCTTAGAAACCATACAAGGTGGAGATATTCTTCTGGACGGCCAGTCCATTATTAGCAACCAGAAAAACTTTCACCTGGTTCGCCAAAAGATTGGCATGGTCTTTCAAAATTATGAACTCTTTCCTCACCTAGATGTCCTTCAAAACCTCATCCTAGGCCCTATCAAAGCTCAGGGACGAGACAAGAAAGAAGTAACGGAGGAAGCTTTGCGACTACTGGAACGTGTGGGTTTGCTTGATAAAAAAGACAGTTTTGCTCGCCAATTATCTGGTGGACAGAAACAACGAGTGGCGATTGTCCGTGCCCTTCTCATGCATCCAGAAATTATCCTCTTTGACGAAGTGACGGCTTCACTGGATCCTGAAATGGTGCGTGAAGTTCTGGAACTCATCAATGACTTGGCTCAAGAAGGGCGCACCATGATTCTGGTAACCCACGAAATGCAGTTTGCCCAAGCTATTGCAGACCGCATTATCTTTCTCGACCAAGGGAAAATCGCTGAAGAAGGAACGGCTCAGGAATTCTTCACCAATCCACAAACCAAACGAGCACAGGAATTTTTAAACGTCTTTGACTTTAGCCAGTTTGGCTCATATCTATAAAGGAGATTTTTATGAAACTACTCAAACCAATTCTAACTGTTTTTGCTCTAGCATTTGCGCTTATCTTTGTCACAGCTTGTAGCTCAGGTGGAAGCTCTGATGCTTCATCAGGAAAAACAACCGCCAAGGCTCGCACTATTGACGAAATCAAAAAAAGCGGTGAGTTACGAATCGCCGTATTTGGAGACAAAAAACCGTTTGGTTATGTTGACAACGACGGTTCTTACCAAGGATACGATATTGAACTCGGGAACCAACTGGCACAAGACCTTGGTGTAAAGGTTAAATACGTCTCTGTTGATGCTGCCAACCGTGCGGAATACTTGATTTCAAACAAGGTGGATATCACCCTTGCCAACTTCACAGTTACTGACGAACGTAAGAAACAAGTTGACTTTGCCCTTCCTTACATGAAAGTATCACTCGGTGTTGTGTCACCAAAAGATAAAGTCATCAAAGACGTTAAAGAATTAGAAGGCAAAACCTTGATTGTTACAAAGGGAACGACTGCTGAAACTTATTTTGAGAAAAATCACCCAGAAGTAAAACTCCAAAAATACGACCAATATAGCGACGCCTACCAAGCCCTTCTTGACGGACGTGGTGATGCCTTCTCTACTGACAATACGGAAGTCCTAGCGTGGGCTCTCGAAAATAAAGGATTTGAAGTAGGAATTACTTCCCTCGGTGACCCAGATACCATCGCACCAGCAGTTCAAAAGGGGAATCAAGAACTTCTTGACTACATCAACCAAGAAATTGAAAAACTTGGTAAAGAAAACTTCTTCCACAAGGCTTATGAAAAAACACTTCACCCAACCTACGGTGATGCTGCTAATGCAGATGATCTAGTTGTTGAAGGTGGAAAAGTCGACTAATACTTTCCAAAAATAAAAAATCAGGTAATCCTAGTGACTACCTGATTTTCTATATTTTAGGCGTTTTGCCAATTTTCTTGGTCTTCTTTAAAGCGTTTTAGGAGGTCGAGTCCTTCTGGCGTAATGTAACCTTCTTCTTGGGCCAGGTGGATCAGTTCGCTGTAGTTAGAAAGTGTCACCAATTTCACATCAGCATCCGCAAAATTCTTATCGGCTTTCGGCAATTGATAACTGAAAATCGCTACAACTCCAAGTACATCGGCTCCTTCGCGTTTAGCAGCTGCTACGGCTTCAAGAACAGAACCGCCAGTTGAAATGAGGTCTTCAACAACAACCATCTTTTGCCCCTGAGCTACACGACCTTCGATTTGATTACCAGCTCCGTGGTCTTTTGGTTTGCTGCGGATATAGGCAAAAGGCAAGTTCATCTTGTCAGCGATGATAGCTCCGTGTGGAATTCCTGCTGTCGCAGTTCCTGCAATCACTTCTACTTCTGGAAATTCTGCTTTAATAGCTTCCACAAAACCATTTTCAATCAAGGTACGAGTTTCTGGATAGGCAAGCGTCACACGGTTGTCCGTATAAATCGGCGATTTGATGCCAGATGCCCAAGTAAAAGGCTCCTCTGGTTTGAGGTAAACGGCTTGGATTTTCAAGAGGTGGCTAGCGATATCTTTAGCAAGTGTCATAGTATTCTCCTTTTGTTTTTATAATCTATTTCTTTCATTTCAGTCTTGGTTCCGGTTCCATTCATCCTTGATGGCATGATAAGCTGCAACAGGATCCTCAGCTTGGGTAATGGGACGTCCCACTACAATATAGTCACTACCGATTTGATAGGCGTCCGCTGGCGTCATGACGCGTTTTTGGTCCCCAACCGCAGCTCCCGCTGGACGAATTCCTGGTGTCAAACAGATAAAATCTGAATTGGTAGCCTGCTTGATGAGTTGCACTTCCTGAGCCGAGCAAACGACACCATCCAAGCCCGCTTCAGCTGTCTTCTTGGCATAGTGAATCACAGACTCTTGCAGAGTGGTTTGGATATTTTGAAAATCCTGCATCTGGCTTTCCGACGTTGATGTCAGCTGGGTCACAGCGATCAATTTTGCTTGTGTCCCCAGACCTTCACGCGCAGCCTTCATCATCTCCACACCACCTGCAGCATGAACATTGGTCATGTCAACACCAAGCTGAGATAAGACCTTCATAGCCGATTTAACTGTATTGGGAATGTCATGTAGCTTGAGGTCCAAAAAGACACTATGCCCCAGTGACTTCAAATAACGGACAACTTCAGGACCTTCCGCATAATAAAGCTCCATCCCTACTTTTAGATAAAGACTTTCTTCTGCTGGGAAAAGAGATAAAAATTTCTTGACCGCCTCAAAACTAGGAAAATCAAGAGCAATAACTGGACGATGTTCACGCATACCTTTCTCCTTTTACCTTTGTAAGCTAGAGAGCATGAAAAAAGGAACCTGCCAACAGCAAGGTTCCACGAAAAATGGGTAGAGTCCACCCTTTCACCGTCTAACCTTAGCTGCCTCTCTGGACTGCTTTAAAGGTTTTTTTCTATTCTATTATTTATAGTAGGACTTGTCAAGCAAAAACTCGAAACTGGATTTCTATACCAATCAAAATCAAGAGGAAAAGTTAGTCTAACGACTCTGTGATTGCTGGCTCGTTTGGCTTTGATTTCCTTGTTCTTCTTGTTTTTTCTTTTCTTCTTCCTGTTTTTTCTTCTCAGCTTCCTTGGCCTCTTGTTTGGCTTTTTCCTCAGCCTCCTCTATCAATTTATCCGCTATCGTATAGCTGTATACTCCAGCTTCCATATCGACCACACTCGGTTCTGACAATTGTGGCTTGATTTTGCTGTAATAAGGCAATTTCTTGCTCAATTCTGATAGGGGAACCAAAATCTCATCTGTATCCAGCATAGTAATTTTTAAAAGATCTGCTGTTGCCTTGCTCGGCGCTAATTCGATTTTCTGGATTTGGCTCTTGATATCCTCACTGATGGTAGACAATCCTTTGATCAGTTCTTTCACCTGCTGCTCATCGTTAAAGGTAACTGTCAGATAAGTCTCGGGCAAGTTTAAGCGATCAATAGGAGTTGACTCTACTGTACCACTAGAAAGAATAGGATAATGTTCTTCACCAGACACATAATAACCGACAATATCAAATTCCTTAACCTCAATCGTAAAGTTAGTCGGAAATTGATAGTCAATCTTCGCCGATTCTATCCAATGGTTGGACTTGATACGCTCAGCGTATGTTTCCTTATCCAACAATAGAGCTAAGGTATAGTCGCTATCTTGAATTCCAGAAGCCTGTTTGATGTCATCCGCCTGCGTGTTACTATTTCCCTTAACCTCTATATTTTTGATGGTCGAAAGCGGAGTCAACAGATAGACTGAAAGAAGGAGGATCAGGACACTGGGTACCAAGATACTCACAGCTCGCCAAATATGAACAGGCGCAATTTTAGGTTTGGCTGGTTTCTCTGGTTTTTCTTTTTTCTTCTTCTCTTTTTCCTCTTTGACTTTTCGGTCATCCTTTTGAGATTTTTCTTCTTTTTCGGATGGTTCCTTGCTTGGACTTGAGGCTTCCTCATCTGACTCACTCGATGATTTCTTGGATTCCTCCAATAGTTTCGAGTTAGCTTCCTTTCGAGCTTGTTTTTCCTTTTCCTTCTCTTCAGCTAGGGCAGCTTCTTCCTCAGCCTTCTTCTTCAAGTATTCCTGGTTTCGTTTCTGCCATTCAGACAATTCTTGCTTCTGGTTTGATTCTTTTTTCTTATCCTTTGACATTGATATTCCTTATGCTAGGTCTTTTCTTAGTAGATCGTAAAAATCTGCAAGAGATTTCAATTCAGTCGAAGCTTTCATGCTAGCTTGGTATTGGTCCTTGTGACTAAGCAAGTGACTGAGTTTCTCCTCTAAGCTTTCCAAGGTCAAGTCACTTTCTTGAAGTTCTTCTGCATAGCCTTTCTTAACAAAGTAGGCTGCATTTTCAATCTGGTCTCCTCGACTTGCTTCACGACCCAATGGTACGATGAGATGGAGTTTCGCCATGGCCAAGAGCTCGAAAATCGTATTAGCACCGCCACGCGTCACCACCACATCTGCCATCTCCATCAAAGGTTGATAGAGATCCGTCACATAGTCAATACGGAAGAGATTTTGACTCAACTCATTGAGGTTTGAATCTCCTGTCAGATTGATAATATTGTAGCGCTCTGTCAACTCTTTTTTATGGTCTGTCACCAATTGGTTAAATACTCGAGCTCCTGCAGAACCTCCGACAAATAATACGGTTGGCAATTTAGGATCAAAGTGGGTTTGGATATCCACCAACTCGTCTGGTTCTGGAGTGTTTTGGTCTGAAACCTTGGTCACTGCCCCCACATGCTCGACTTTTGTGAGACCAGCAGCCTGCTCAAAGGTCGAGTACATCTTGGTTGCGAATTTATAGGCAATTTTATTGGCCAAGCCCATGGATAGGTCCGATTCGTGAATAAAGACAGGAACTCTGGAAACTCGCGCTGCGATAACCGGCGGTACTGAGACAAATCCCCCTTTAGAAAAGAGAGCCTGCGGACGCAGTCGTAACATGATAAAGAGGGATTGGATAATTCCCCAACCAACTTTAAACACATCCAGCATATTTTGCCAGGAGAAATAACGACGCAACTTCCCAGTCGCAATGGAGTGGAAAGTAACATCCAAACCTGACTTGAGGATTTCTTGGTGTTCGATTCCGTGTTTATCACCAATGTAGTGAACTTCCCAGCCGTCTTCGATGAACTTGGGCATTAACAAAAGATTGAGGGTGACATGTCCAACCGTTCCCCCACCTGTAAAGACAATTTTTTTCATATTATTCCTTTAACTCCGCTACTGTGTCGATAAAGAGGTCGCCACGTACTTCAAAGTTAGCATACATATCCCAGCTAGCATTGGCAGGACTGAGGAGAACCACATCTCCTTGAGTCGCAAGCTCATAAGCCTTGCGGGTCGCATCAGCAATATCTGTCGCATCTACATAAGTCACACCAGCCTTCTCTGCTGCCCGTTTGACACGTTCTGCAGACTGACCGAGGATGACCATCTTCTTGAGCCCTGTGATATCTGGTACCAATTCGTCAAACTCATTCCCACGGTCCAAACCACCTGCAATTAAGATGACCTTACTGTTGTCAAATCCTGACAAGGCTTTTTGAGTGGCCAAGATATTGGTTGACTTGCTATCGTTATAGAATTTGACCCCCTTGATTTCATCCACAAACTGGAGACGGTGTTTGACACCACCAAAGGCTGAAAGAGTTTCCTTGATGATTTGGTTATCTACACCACGTAGCTTGGCTACTGCAATGGTCGCAAGGGCATTTTCCACATTGTGGCTACCTGGAACACCGATTTCACTGGCTGCCATAACCACTTCCCCACGGAAGTAGAGTTGACCATCTTCCAGATAAGCTCCATCAACCTTTTCCAATGTTGAAAATGGAACAACAGTGGCTTGTGTTTTGGTAGCCAATTCTTTTGCCAAATCTTGGTTAAAGTTCAAAACAAGAAAATCATCCGCTGTCATCTTGTTCTGGATATTCCACTTAGCTGCCACATACTCCTCAAAAGAACCATGATAGTCGATATGAGTTGGCATGAGGTTGGTAATAACCGCAATCTCAGGATGGAATTCTTGGACACCCATCAGCTGGAAAGAAGAAAGTTCCATGACAAGTGTGTCCTTAGCTGTCGCAGTTTGAGCCACTTGACTAGCAGGATAGCCGATATTTCCTGACAAAAGACCATGTTGGCCGGCAGCAGTTAAAACTTCCCCAATCATCGTCGTTGTGGTTGTTTTCCCATTTGAACCAGTGATACCGATAATTGGAGCATCTGAAATCAAGTAAGCCAATTCCACCTCAGTAAGGACTGGAATCTCCTTTGCCAATGCCTTTTCAATCATGGGATTGCTATACGGGATACCTGGATTTTTCACCATCAGAGCGAAATCTTCATCCAAGAGCTCCAAAGGATGCCCACCAGTGACAACCTTGATTCCCTCTTCTAGTAAACTTTGCGCAGCAGGATTTTCCTCAAAAGGCTTGCCGTCATTTACTGTCACAATAGCACCCAGCTTGTCCAACAAACGGGCCGCAGACTCACCAGACTTAGCCAAACCTAAAACAAGGACTTTCTTATTTTTAAATTGATCGATTACTTTCATGTCTCAAACTCCATTTCTACTCCTACTATTTTACCATTTTTATGGAAATAAAAAAGCCACAAAGTGTATTTGTGACTCTTTCTTCTAACTTAATATTCTTTTATCATCTATGTGATAAATCGGTAACTCGAATAACTTGGTCCACTTGTTCCCAAATCAGAGGATTGTGGGTCGCAATAATAATAGTTCGTTTCGGATTTTTTAAAGATTCTAGGATAGAAAGTAATTCCTCAGAGTTTTTGGGGTCTAGTGAAGCGGTTGGTTCATCTGCGAGAATCAAAGGTGGATCCTTTAAAATTATCTTCGCTAGTGCAACACGTTGTGCTTCTCCTCCTGATAATTCAAAGATAGGTTGCTTTAAATCTAAATAAGAGAGGTTAACACGGTTTAGAGCTTGTTTCATCAAAGAGATTTTCTCTTTTTCTTTCAACTTATTACCAACTAAACCCAGATTGAGATTCTCTTTGACGGTTTGACTTTCAATTAAGCCAAAATCTTGAAATAAGTATCCTAAGTAATCTCTAAAGAAAACAGAAGGCTTGATGTCCTTAAGAGAAGTGCCATCATAGATAATTTCTCCATTGTCATACGGCTCTAATCGTCCAATCATATTCAAGAGGGTTGTCTTACCACAGCCACTTGTACCGATTAAGGCATAAATTTTCCCACCTTCAAATTGAAGATTAGTATCTGAAAATAGCTGACGGCTTCCAAATTTTTTAGATATATTCTTTAGTTCAATCATCCTATTTTCCTTTCATAATGGTCATAGAAACACGAGATTCTTTCTGTGCTTGACGGTATAGAGTCAGTATAGCACTAACGAGGAAGATCGATAAAGTTACCAATCCAATCACCACATCTCGACTACGCCAAATAAAGAGACTCGCACCGAATACAAAACTAGCAAATTGACTAATCATATACTGAGCGTGCGTTTCAAAAAATCGCAAACCAGAAATTCGTTTAATCAAAATCTCACGACGGAATTGTTCAAAATAAAGAAGATTCACAGAATAAAAGAGAAGCAAAGAACTCGCGATTCCAATAATAGCTCCTAAAATAAGGGTTAGAGTTTGTGTTTGAACCTCATAGTAACGTGCGAGGTAAACACTTCGTCCCTCCTTGAGGTAGGATACTTGATCATAAATTCCTGCATTTTTCAAGAGTTTAATCCCATCTTCATATCCTTTGACAAAGATATTCTTACCAGCATTGATAGACCAACTAGATAAGGATGTAAAACTATCACCTGTAGAAGTCGGCGTGAATACCACTAAAATCGGATCCGTCAAATACTGAGTGGATACGGGGTTCTCACCGTTATTATAAACAAATCGCTTTTCTCCCATTGAAAGATAACTAACGTGCGCTTTCATCTCATAATCCAAAGGAGCACTTGCCTCCTCACCAGATTTTCCATAATAACTCATGCTTTCTTCAAAGATTTTTTTTAGTTCTGCTTCTTGAGAGCGCAAATGTTCTGGGAGCAAGAGGACAAACTCACCTTTTTGGAGATGGGCTAACTTCTGTTTGGTCTCAGCATCTACCACGACCTTTTCCTTCTCCAAATAACTAGGACTAACATAGAGCGTATTAGCATCTGGACTATAGGTATCCAGTGTCTCTCCCTGTTCATTTTTTCCTTTTGGATTGGCAAAATGGAGCAGATTATCCTTTACATAAAGAGCTTGTTCTTCTTCGATTGCTTCCTTGGCAAAGGCATACCACTTGCTCTGATTTTCTGTATCTTCTACTCTATCACCTAAGCCAAAAGAAATTTGATAATAATCTGCTCGGTCTTCCCAAGCTTGCTTGGATAGTTGGAGTTCCTGTAAACGCTGGTAAGAAGTCAAGCCAGTCTTGACTGCATAACCTACTGTAAAGACAGCAACCAACTGACATAACAAGGTCAAGGTCATCAAGCGTTTGAGGGGCAAACGTCCTTTTAACACAGGAACTAAAGCCTTGTAGCTCAAGCTCATCAAGTAGAGCAGGCTCAGTACGAGCGAAATTCCCAATAAAAAGAGAAGATAAAGCCCCACTCCGATACTAAAGGCTGCTAAAAGAACGGGATAAAAGAGCCCTTGTCCGAGGAGGACAGCACCTCCCACTATAAGGGATCCCGCCCCAGCTAAGCAAAGCCACTTGACATCATCGTATAAGGCACTTCCTATGATGGACAAGAGGGTCTGTCCTGAAAAGAGCTGGATCCCTGCAGCCCGCATCTCCTTAATCCGAGTGATAATCACCATGGCAAAGAAAGCTAATCCAAATATAGCTAAACTAATCAACAACAACGGATTTAAAGCAATCCAAAAAGCTAGACGATACGGAGGAGTTTTGCGGTCTGCAATCGCTTTATAACCTAAATCATCTAATTTTGCAGCTAATTTTTCCTTGGTCAATGAACCAGATAAGAGAAGGTAACTATTGAGAGGATCGCTCCGTTCTCGGCTTTCTTGGCTAGCCGCTTGAAACTCTTTTGGCAAGCCTCCCTGACCATAAGTCGCATAGGTGAAGTTGGTCCTTCCATCCTTACTCGGCTCTACTATCCGTCTGGCAATCAAACTCTGCTCTGAGTTTACAAAATTCTCCAACTCTCGCTCAAACTCCTCACGAGTCGGCTCTTGTGCCCCCTTTTTAACACTTAGCAGGGTAACGGAGTCATAACTAGTATAGAGATACTGAGGGGCACGTAAGATAATAATCCAAATGAAGAAGCAACTGAGAAAAATAGTAGACAAGCAAATAAATAGTTTCTTCATAGTAGACTCCTTGTGGTGAAAATTGATTTCAGGAGGTAAGATTTCAGAGTATGAAATCGGTTTCTATTTATCGCAAATATATCACCATTATGATAAATTGTCAATAGATTTTAACAAAATATAATTATATTTTTTTGGACTAACTTTTTAAACTTCTATAACAATATAGAGCTCTTAAAATGTGGAAAAAAACTCACTTGAACAAAATATTTTTAGGTTTATTCCTTTTTGCAAGAAACGGAATCTTAGACTTTCCGTTGTGATAAAAATGCCTGAAAACAATAAATTTCAGGCATTCGGAAACTTTGAGACTATAGGCTCAAAGTTTAGGTATGGAATTTCGAAGAAAGTCGCTACCGCCCGTAATCACCTAAGGAAAGTCTTAAAAATCTTATTTTAAATTGAAAAAGAGAGCCGTAGCTCTCTTTTTATTTATCTTCTTCTGCTCTTTTTTACAGGCATGAGCGTAATGTCTCTCAAGCTAAAGTAGGCTAGAGCCAGCATGGCGATTGTGACAAAGAATTCTGTCGGTAATTGGAAGATTTGCAAGATGGACAACATCAGCAAAATCAAGAGTGCAACAACTACAAAGACCAAGATAACGATGTTGACTGTTCCTTTGATACTTTGGGGTGTCGCAAATACATAGAGTAGTAATAAGAGTATCCCTATGATTAAATAGACCATCTTTATCTCTTTCTAGCTCTTATTCAGCTGATTTTTTCTTTTTGTTGGCTTTCTCACGCTCTGCCTTGTTGAGGATTTGCTTACGCAAACGGATAGACTCAGGCGTTACTTCCATGTACTCATCGTCATTCAAGAACTCGAGTGACTCTTCAAGTGTCAAGATACGAGGTGTCTTGATAACCGCTGTTTGGTCCTTGGTTGCAGAACGAACGTTGGTCATTTGTTTGGCTTTAGTGATGTTAACTGTCAAGTCGTTTTCACGAGAGTTTTCACCGATGATCATTCCTTCGTAAACCTCAGTACCTGGGTTGACAAAGATGGTTCCACGTTCTTCGATAGACATGATTGAGTATGTTGTAGCCTTACCAGCATCGATGGAAACAAGGGCACCACGGTGACGTCCACCAATTTCTCCTGGAATCAATGGCAAGTATTGGTCAAAGGTATGGTTCATGATACCGTAACCACGAGTCATTGACAAGAACTCAGTTGAGTATCCGATCAAACCACGCGCTGGAACAAGGAAGACCAAACGAGTTTGACCATTACCAGTTGAAATCATATCCAACATTTCACCCTTACGTTCAGAAAGGCTTTGGATAACAGATCCTTGGTATTCTTCTGGAGTATCGATTTGAACACGTTCAAATGGTTCACATTTAACACCATCAATCTCTTTTACAATAACTTCTGGACGAGATACTTGAAGTTCATAGCCCTCACGACGCATGGTTTCGATCAGGATTGACAAGTGCAATTCTCCACGACCTGAAACAGTCCATTTATCTGGGGAATCCGTTGGGTCAACACGAAGGGAAACGTCTGTTTGTAATTCTGCTTGCAAGCGTTCTTCTACTTTACGAGAAGTCACCCATTTACCTTCTTTACCAGCAAATGGTGAGTTGTTTACCAAGAAGGTCATTTGAAGCGTTGGCTCATCGATGTGAAGGATTGGAAGAGGCTCAACTGCATCTGTCGGTGTAATCGTCTCACCAACAAAGATATCTTCCATACCGGAAACAGCAATCAAGTCACCGGCTTTGGCTTCTTGGATCTCACGACGTTCCAAACCAAAGAAACCAAAGAGTTTTGTAACACGGAAGTTCTTCGTTGTGCCGTCTAGTTTAGAAAGAGTAACTTGGTCCCCAACTTTCACACTACCACGGAAGACACGACCGATACCGATACGACCTACGAAATCATTGTAGTCCAAAAGTGACACTTGGAACTGCAAAGGCTCATCTGAGTTGTCTACTGGAGCAGGGATATGGTCGATAATCGTATCAAAGATTGGTGCCATTGTTTTTTCTTGATCAGCTGGATCGTCTGACAATGAAGATGTTCCGTTGATAGCTGAAGCATAAACAACTGGGAAATCAAGCTGGTCATCATCCGCACCAAGTTCGATGAAAAGTTCCAATACTTCATCTACTACCTCTGCTGGACGAGCTGATGGTTTGTCGATTTTGTTAACCACAACGATAGGTACAAGATCTTGTTCCAAGGCTTTTTTCAATACGAAACGAGTTTGTGGCATGGTTCCTTCGTAAGCATCTACGACCAAAACAACACCGTCAACCATTTTCATAATACGCTCAACTTCTCCACCGAAGTCCGCGTGTCCTGG
>CABTWF010000026.1:0-26985 GCA_902488495.1 uncultured Streptococcus sp.
CTTTGATTTTCATTGAGTATGAGCCTATTCTATCACAAAAGATGAGAGAAAACTACAAGAATGAGACTCAGAAGTGCTATTGAATCTCAAGAAAGCAAGTGAAAAAGCAACCGCTTGTGCAGTTGCTTTTCGTTTTTCTAATCTCTAATCTCACTAGATATGAGTTACTTGGTCAACTCTTGATTATAGGAGAGAGCTAAATCAATCCAGTAAGGCAGTTCTTTTTGACCTTCTATATCTAGGTCTATATAGCCATGATAAGGTCGCCCTCTCATCAATGTAGTATGAGCTCCTATTCGGGGTAGAACTTGCTTTTCCATTTCTTTGCCAATCCTCACCATAACCAGCTCGTCCTTTCTGGAACTGACTGTAAGGACCATTTTCCCACGAATCATAAAGGCCAGGCCGCCAAACAGTTTCTTTTCTTCTAGCTCTTCTTCGAAAATTTGGGGCGGAAGTTTGAGTGCTAGGATTTTTCGAATCTGCTGAGCTAAAGATTGACTATATGCCATAGCTTTTCACTTTTCTTAATAACGTGATGGGCCCGCGCTTGCACTTCGGATGTTGAAACGTTTCTTGAGATAGAAGCGAAGGGCGAGAAGGGCAGCTCCTAGGATAGCCAAAGGAAATGGAGCAAGGACTGGATTGAGGTTGGCTGGTAGGAAGCTTGTTGCAAAGAAGACAACCAACCAAAGGATCATAGAAGCCAGGATGACGAGGATTGACTTCCAGAATGGAGGACGTTGGCTACGGTCTGTGTCTGGTCCATAATACTGGTAGACAAAGTAGTACATCAAGTAGAAGGCAAGTCCTCCTACAAGTCCAACCAATAAGAGGGTAATCACCCCATAGCCAATAGCCTGATCTGTAGAGAAGAAGGTAGTCAGAGCGCTAACCAATGCAAAGAGACTGGTGATAAAAAGGGCTGAGTCCATAATCATGAGTTTTGGATCGTCATTTTCTTTTGGATGCTCTTTTTCGTATTGCTCCTTGACAGTGAAGCTATGAGCCCAGTGGGTTGGAGCTCCGTAGAGGGAACGTGCAGTCGTCCCTTTGGCTTGTTCTTCAAGGATTTTAGGAATGACTTCCTCAAAAACAGCCTTGATTTCAGCGTCTGTTTTACCATCTTTGATAAATTGTTGGGTAGCGATATGGATAAACTCTTGGTTTTTCTTGGTTAGTTTTTGTAAATCAATCTGAGACATAGGGATTCCTCTTAGAACCATTTTTTATGGATGAGATAGAGAGTGAGGGAAACACTCATAGCAAAGGCGATAAAGACGATTAACCAGAAGGCGTGTGGCTCACCGTTCAGAGGGATTTCATTATCCTTGAAGTTCATCCCGTAGGCTGAGAAGATCATGGTTGGGACAGACATGACAATGGTCACGAGAGCCAGGGTCTTCATGATGTTGTTCTGGTTATTGGAAATGATAGAGGCAAAGGTCTCTGTCATAGAGTGAAGGACATTTCCATAGATATCTGCCATCTCGATGGCCTGTTGGGTTTCAATCAGGGTGTCTTCGAGTAGGTCTTCGTCTTCTAGGTATTTCTTGATATTGCTAGTTGCGCTAGTCAATTTCTTAATCACGCGCTCGTTCGTCTTCAGTGAGGCCTTGAAATAGACGATGGTCTTTTCCAATTCCATGAGCTCGATCAGCTCTTCGTTTCGAGTAGACTTGTGAAGTTGACTTTCGATTTGTTCACTCTTACGGTCGATCGAACGAAGGGCCGTAAGGTAAAGTTCGGCGTTGCGGTAGAGAATCTGGAAGATAAAGCGTGAACGCATGAAGGTGTAAAAGTTGCGCAGTCTACGGTTGATAAAGACATCGAGAACGGGGAGGGATTCCAAGCAGGTGGTGATAATGGTTTCCTCGGTGATGATAATCCCCAGCGGAATCGTAACGTAGTAGGTACGATTGTTTCTTTCCTCTGTGATGGGAACGTCCACGATGATCAAAGTATACTCGTCTTCGATGGTAATACGGGACATTTCTTCCGCATCGAGCGGTGCTCGAAGGTCGGCAATGTCAATGTCGAAGGCGTTAGCGATTTCCAGTGATTCATTTTGTGTAGGATTGACGAGGTTGATCCAAGTACCCGGTTCAAGCGTGTCGATCTCTTTAAATTCCGTTGTTGTTGAGAGAAAAACTTGTTTCATATCCCCTATCCTTTCCTACTATTCAGTGATTCATTTTTTGCACCGTACTATTATACTATAAAAACAGCTTTTTGGGTAATAGAATTTCACATTTTTTGGTATAATGGAAAGCAATAATGGACTAGAAAGAACAAAGATGCAAGATAAAATTGTGATTCATGGGGCACGTGCCCATAACTTAAAAAATATTGATGTGGAGATTCCGCGAGACAAGCTGGTTGTCGTGACCGGTTTGTCAGGGTCTGGGAAATCCAGTCTGGCCTTTGATACCCTCTATGCGGAGGGACAACGTCGTTATGTAGAGAGCTTGTCAGCTTACGCTCGTCAGTTCTTGGGAAATATGGAAAAACCAGATGTAGATGCCATTGATGGCCTCAGCCCAGCTATTTCCATCGACCAGAAAACTACCAGCAAAAACCCTCGTTCGACCGTTGGAACCACGACTGAAATCAATGATTATCTGCGTCTCCTCTACGCACGTGTGGGGACGCCTTACTGTATCAACGGGCACGGAGCTATCAAGGCTTCTTCTGTAGAGCAAATCGTGGATAAGGTCTTGGAATTGCCAGAACGCCAACGTCTGCAAATCTTAGCTCCAGTTATCCGCAAGAAAAAAGGACAACATAAGAGCGTCATTGAAAAGATTCAGAAAGACGGCTATGTTCGTGTCCGTGTGGATGGGGAAGTCTATGATGTGACCGAAGTGCCAGAGTTGTCCAAGAGCAAGCAACACAATATCGATGTTGTGGTTGACCGTATTGTTATCAAGGAGGGCATTCGTAGCCGTCTCTTTGACTCCATAGAGGCTGCCCTTCGTATCGCAGAAGGTTATGTCATTATCGACACTATGGACGATTCTGAGTTGCTCTTTTCTGAGCACTATGCCTGTCCAGTTTGTGGTTTTACTGTTCCAGAGTTAGAGCCACGTCTCTTCTCCTTTAATGCTCCTTTTGGCTCATGCAGTGAGTGTGACGGTTTGGGCATCAAGCTGGAGGTGGATGTTGACTTGGTGGTTCCTGATACCAGCAAAACTTTGCGTGAGGGAGCCTTGGCACCTTGGAATCCTATCTCATCCAACTACTATCCAAACATGCTAGAGCAGGCCATGACAGCCTTTGGAGTAGATATTGATAAGCCTTTTGAGGACTTGTCAGAAGAAGATAAAAACTTGATTCTTTACGGGTCTGATGGCAAGGAATTCCATTTCCACTATGAAAATGAATTTGGCGGTGTGCGCGATATTGACATTCCTTTTGAGGGAGTTGTCAATAATATCAAGCGTCGTTACCATGAGACTAACAGTGACTACACCCGTACCCAGATGCGACTCTACATGAATGAGCTGACTTGTGGAACCTGTCATGGCTATCGTCTCAACGATCAGGCCTTGTCTGTCCGTGTGGGTGGTGAGCAAGGACCACATATTGGTGAAATCTCAGATCTGTCTATCGCAGACCACTTGGAGTTGGTGAGCCAGCTGACCTTGTCTGAAAATGAAGCGATTATCGCCCGTCCCATTCTCAAGGAAATCAAGGATCGATTGACCTTCCTCAATAACGTAGGTCTTAACTATCTGACCCTGTCACGTTCGGCAGGAACCCTATCAGGTGGAGAGAGTCAGCGTATTCGCTTGGCAACCCAGATTGGGTCCAATTTATCAGGTGTCCTTTATATCCTGGATGAGCCGTCGATTGGTCTTCACCAGAGGGATAATGACCGCCTGATTGCTAGTCTGAAAAAGATGCGTGACTTGGGCAATACTCTCATCGTGGTGGAACACGACGAAGATACCATGCGCGAGGCGGATTATCTGATTGACGTTGGTCCAGGTGCCGGTGTTTTTGGTGGCGAGATTGTTGCTGCAGGAACACCCAAGCAGGTGGCCCGTAATAGTAAGTCTATTACAGGCCAGTACTTGTCAGGTAAACGTGCCATTCCAGTACCAGAAGAGCGCCGTGCCGGAAATGGTCGCTTTATCGAAGTGACAGGTGCGCGTGAGAACAACTTGCAAAATATCACTGCTCGCTTCCCATTAGGGAAATTCATCGCGGTGACAGGGGTGTCAGGTTCAGGGAAATCGACCTTAATCAACAGCATCCTCAAAAAAGCTATTGCGCAGAAGCTCAACCGCAATTCAGACAAGCCTGGTAAATTCAAGACCATCACAGGGATTGAGCATGTAGACCGCTTGATCGATATTGACCAGAGCCCCATTGGACGAACGCCGAGGTCCAACCCAGCTACCTATACGGGAGTTTTTGACGATATACGTGACCTCTTTGCCCAGACAAACGAAGCTAAGATTCGAGGCTACAAGAAGGGCCGTTTCAGTTTCAACGTCAAGGGTGGTCGTTGCGAAGCCTGCTCAGGTGACGGGATTATCAAGATCGAGATGCACTTCTTGCCAGATGTTTACGTGGCTTGTGAAGTCTGCCACGGGACTCGCTACAACAGTGAAACCCTAGAAGTCCACTATAAGGAAAAAAATATCTCGCAGGTCTTGGACATGACCGTCAACGATGCGGTGGAATTCTTCCAACATATTCCCAAGATTCAACGCAAACTCCAGACCATCAAGGATGTGGGACTGGGCTATGTAACGCTAGGGCAACCGGCTACCACCCTTTCTGGGGGAGAAGCCCAGCGTATGAAGTTGGCTAGTGAACTCCACAAACGCTCGACAGGGAAATCTTTCTATATTCTGGATGAGCCGACGACAGGACTTCATACCGAGGATATCGCTCGCTTGCTTAAAGTCTTGGCTCGCTTTGTAGACGATGGCAATACTGTCCTCGTCATCGAGCACAATCTAGATGTTATCAAGACGGCAGACCATATTATCGATTTGGGACCTGAGGGCGGTGTCGGTGGTGGAACTATCATCGCAACAGGAACACCAGAAGAAGTAGCGGCCAATGAAGCCAGCTACACAGGACACTATTTGAAAGGAAAGTTACATCATGAATAAACGTGTGCAAGCATTTTTAGCTAAAATGCAAGAAAAAGAACTAGATGGTATCATCATCAACAACCTTAAAAACGTCTATTACTTGACTGGTTTTTGGGGCTCAAACGGGACAGTCTTCATCAGCCGTGACCGTCAGGTCTTGGTGACAGACTCTCGCTATATCATTGCAGCTAAGCAAGAAGTAACAGGTTTTGAGATTGTGGCTGACCGTGATGAATTGGCTGTCATTGCAGGCATTGTTAAGGATATGGGCTTGTCTCGCGTCGGTTTTGAAGACGAGATTTCGGTCTCTTATTACCACCGTATGCAGGCTGCTTTTGCAGGAATTGACTTGCTTCCACAGACTCAATTTGTAGAAGCGCTCCGTATGATTAAGGATGAGAAAGAGATTGCGACTATTCGTAAGGCATGTTCCATCTCAGACCAAGCTTTTCGTGATGCACTTGACTTTATCAAACCTGGAAAAACTGAGATCGAAATTGCTAACTTCCTTGATTTCCGCATGCGTGAGTTAGGAGCGGCGGGCTTGTCTTTTGACACAATCCTAGCAAGTGGCATCAACTCTTCTAAGCCCCATGCTCATCCAATGCACAAACCGGTTGAAGCAGGAGAAGCCATTACCATGGACTTTGGCTGTCTCTACGACCACTATGTCAGTGATATGACACGGACCATCTACCTCGGTCATGTCAGTGACGAGCAGGCAGAGATTTACAATACGGTTCTAAAAGCCAACCAAGCCTTGATTGACCAAGCTAAGGCAGGATTAGGTTTCCGTGACTTTGACAAAATTCCTCGTGATATTATCATCGAGGCAGGCTACGGTGATTACTTTACTCACGGTATTGGACACGGTATCGGACTGGATATCCACGAAGAACCCTACTTTAGCCAAACTTCCAAAGAAGTCATTAAATCTGGTATGGTCTTGACTGATGAACCGGGTATTTATATTGAAGGTAAATACGGCGTTCGTATTGAAGATGATATCTTAATTACAGATAACGGTTGCGAATTGTTGACTCTAGCGCCGAAGGAATTAATTGTTATTTAAGAAAATTAAGATAAATCATTGACTTTTATATTTTAAAGGTTTATACTGATAAACGAAAACGGTAGGTGAGGCTACCATAGGGATACGGATGACTACCGCAAAGCAGTGGAGACACTACTCGTTGGTCAACAGTCCTGGTCGCGAAGGCCAAGACTAAGCTCATTTCATTGCCCTATGGAGTTAAAGCTTGAACGAAAAAACAGATAATTAGTTTTTTAATCCTGCCATTTTATGGTGGGATTTTCTACTGTTTTAGAACAAGGAAAGGAGACAAACGATGCAAATTGACGATCATCCAGAACCGCACATACACAGCCAATCGCTGATTTGTGTCGTTCTGCCCTTATAAAGTGATTGGTCTCTGTGTATGAAACACATCATTCATACAGATAGGAGAAACCAATGAAAACTATAAAAGAAAGATTAGCAACAGCTATTCACACACCTTTAAACGAAACTCTATCTTTTTATAAGACAAGTCTAACAGGCTTGACTGAGGAGCAGGTGGAGAAAAACCGTGACCTATATGGCGAAAACACCATCACCAAGGGTCAAGAAGACAGTATCCTCAAAAAGATTTACGAATCCATTATCAATCCATTTACAATCATCCTTCTTGTCATCGCTATGATTTCCATGGTGACCAATGTCTGGTTGGCGAAGCCTGGGCAAGAAGATCCGACGACCTCTATCATCATCGTCGTTCTCGTTCTAATCTCTGGTGGCATACGCTTTGTCCAAGAATTGCGGAGTGACAAGGCCGCGACCAATCTATCAAAAATGATTGTGAATACAGCCACAGTTATCCGCGAAGGCCAGAGTTTAGAGGTCGCAATTGAAGATTTGGTCGTTGGAGATATAGTCAAATTAAGTGCTGGGGATATGATACCAGCAGACCTCCTTTTGATTGAATCACGTGATTTCTTTGTTCAACAGTCTGGTTTGACAGGTGAAAGTGACTCGGTTGAAAAACTAGCCTTGTCAAAAATGAGTCAGTCAAATTTTGATAGTCTGCTAGAAGCAGAAGCACTCGCTTTTATGGGAACCAATGTGATATCAGGAAGCGCCAAGGCTTTGATTCTAGCGGTCGGTGATGACACCATGATGGGAGAAATCGAGCAGACTCTCAATACCTATGACGAACCGACCTCTTTTGAACGGGAGATGAACAGCATCTCTTGGCTCTTGATCCGTTTGATGTTAGTCATGGTTCCCATCGTGTTTCTCTCCAATGGCTTGACAGATGGCGACTGGCTGGAAGCAGGTGTGTTTGCACTGAGTGTTGGTGTTGGATTGACACCTGAGATGCTTCCTATGATCATCACAGCCAGTCTAGCAAAAGGCTCCATTATCATGGCCAAGGAAAAAGTCGTCATCAAAAAACTCAATGCCATACAAGACCTAGGTGCTATTGATATCCTGTGTACGGATAAAACCGGAACCCTTACCCAAGACGAAATTGTCCTTGAATATCCTTTGGATATACATGGAGATTTGGATTTATCTGTGTTGAGACGTGCCTATCTCAATTCCTATTTTCAAACCGGTTTGAAAAACTTGATGGACCGTGCCATTATCAGTAGAACTGAAAAAGAAGCTAAAGAACACGCTATTCTACAAAATTTGGATACTAGCTTCCAAAAAATAGATGAATTACCCTTTGATTTTGAACGCAGACGGATGAGTGTCATCGTCAAGGATGAGAACGAAGTTGTTAGTTTGGTAACCAAGGGTGCTCTAGAGGAAATGCTTGCGATTTCAACCCATGTGGAATATCAAGGTCAGATTAGTCCTTTGACGGATGATATCCGTGTGGAAATCTTAAAAGAAGTAGATCAACTTAATCAACAGGGATTGCGAGTCTTGGGAGTCGCTTATAAAACAGGCCTAAAAGAAGGTTTTGCTTACTCCGTTGAAGATGAAAAAGAGATGATTCTAACAGGCTATCTTGCCTTTCTAGATCCACCAAAACCATCAGCAGCACCTGCTATCCAAGCTTTGTTAGAACACGGTGTTCAAACAAAGATCTTGACGGGAGACAATGAGAAGGTAACCCAAGCAGTTTGCGAAAAAGTTGGTCTAGACGTTGATCAAATCTTGTTGGGTTCTGATATTGACGCCATGACGGACGAAGAGTTGGCCCAAGCAGTTGAGAAAGTGACTGTCTTTGCCAAACTCTCTCCGGATCAAAAAGCACGAATCATTTTACAAATCAAATCGAATGGACATTGTGTCGGCTATATGGGAGATGGAATCAACGATGCCCCTTCTATGAAAGTGGCCGATGTGGGGATTTCTGTTGATACAGCAGTAGATATTGCCAAAGAAACGGCTGATGTCATTTTGCTAGATAAGGATTTGATGGTGCTTGAAAAAGGTCTGGTTGAAGGACGCAAAGTCTATGCCAACATGACCAAATATATCAAGATGACGGTCAGCTCTAATTTCGGGAATATTCTGTCACTCTTAGTGTCTGGTATCTTTTTACCTTTCCTCCCTATGGCTCCGATTCACTTGATTGTCTTAAACCTCGTCTACGACCTTTCTTGCATTGCCTTGCCATTTGATAATGTAGATGAAGACTTTTTGAAGCATCCCCATAAGTGGGAAGCTAAGTCTATTACTCGTTTTATGATTTGGATGGGTCCGATTTCTTCTGCCTTTGATATTTTGACCTTTATCTTGCTCTATTTTGTCATTGTCCCAATGGCGACAGGCCAAGCTTATGCTCACGGAGCAGAGTCTGCAACGGGCTTTATCATCTTGTTCCAGACAGGTTGGTTCATTGAATCCATGTGGTCCCAAACCATGGTTATCCATATGCTTCGTTCAGCAAAACTTCCTTTCTTACAAAGTCGTCCATCATGGTTTGTTCTTGGAACAACCTTGCTAGCAGCTAGTTTTGTGACCTTCCTTCCCTACTCTTCAATTGCTAGCTTGCTTCATTTAACCCCTTTGGAACCAATTTATTTCCTCTTTTTGCTTTTGATTATCGTTCTCTATATGATAAGTGTTACAGTTGTAAAACGATTGTATATCAAAAAATTTAAAAGTTGGTTATAAATTGATTTTGTCAAGAAAAAAGTACGAAAATCGCGAAAAAAGTTAATTTTTTTAAAAAATAGGTCGCAAGTCGGATGTTTTTTATGGTATAATAGACTAAACTGATAGTAACATGTAGCGAAAGGGGTAGGTACATGATCAAAATTTATACAGTCTCAAGTTGTACTAGCTGTAAAAAAGCGAAAACCTGGCTCAATGCCCACCAGTTAAGTTATAAAGAACAAAATCTCGGTAAAGAAGGAATTACAAGAGAAGAGTTATTAGATATTCTCACGAAAACAGATAATGGAATTGCCAGTATCGTTTCGTCAAAAAACCGCTACGCTAAGGCACTTGGAGTTGACATCGAGGATTTGAGTGTCAATGAAGTGCTCAACTTAATCATGGAAACACCACGGATCTTAAAGAGTCCGATTCTCGTTGACGAGAAGCGCCTACAAGTCGGCTATAAAGAAGATGATATCCGTGCCTTCTTGCCACGCTCTGTCCGTAATGTAGAAAATGCAGAAGCACGTCTACGTGCAGCTCTATAAAACATCAAGGCTGGGAGTGACTCCTGGCCTTGTTTGCTCTTTTGTTTTAAAATCATGTGAGGAATTATGAAAAAGTTACTAATTTCTAGTTTTGCTCTCCTCTTTTTGCTTGCGGGATGTGGGCAAAAAAAGGAAACCTCTGCTGCTTCTACAACAGCATCTGAACCTCTCCAATCAAACCTTCCCGTTTTGGACAATGCCGAAAAGAATACGGCTGTCACCAAGACCTTGCTGATGCCGAAGTCAGAAAATGGAACGCAGCAGATTCAGACTATTACCTATAAAGGCAATCAATTTTTGACCTTGACCATTCAGCAAAAACGACCTGTCGGGGATGAACTCAAGAACTTTATCTCTGAAAATGGCCTAGAGGAGACGCAAAAAGCGCTTCAAGAAGCTGAAGAGAAGGATGAGACCATCCAAGAGGCACGCAAACTAGCAGGATTTACACTGGAAACCAAGCTACTCAGCGAGACCGAAATCCAGACAACAACGACTTATGATTTTCAAGTATTGGATGTCAAAAAGGCATCTCAGATCGAATATTTAAAAAATATCGGTCTTGAAAATCTCTTAAAAAACGAACCTAGCCAATATATTGCAGACAGAGTGGCAAATGGGGCGACAGAACAATAGAAAATCCAAATTAATAGACTGACTTATTTGTAGAACGTCAGGGAATGTGCTATAATAGTACTATTCTAAGGAAAGAGGGTGTTAGAATGGGATTTACTGAAGAAACTGTACGGTTTAAATTGGATGATTCCAATAAGAAAGAAATTAGCGAAACATTGACAGATGTTTATGCTTCTTTGAATGACAAGGGCTACAATCCGATTAACCAGATCGTCGGTTATGTATTGAGTGGAGACCCTGCCTACGTTCCTCGTTACAACAATGCACGAAATCAAATCCGTAAGTATGAGCGTGATGAAATTGTTGAAGAATTGGTACGCTACTACCTTAAAGGACAAGGAGTCGATCTATAATCTATGAGAATTATGGGATTGGACGTCGGTTCAAAAACAGTAGGGGTGGCGATTAGTGATCCACTAGGCTTCACCGCTCAGGGACTTGAAATCATCCAGATTAATGAGGATCAGGGCCAGTTTGGTTTTGACCGCATCAAGGAATTGGTTGACAGCTATAAGGTAGAACGCTTTGTAGTAGGTCTGCCAAAAAACATGAACAATACCAGCGGTCCACGAGTAGAAGCCAGTCAAGCCTACGGAGCAAAATTAGAGGAACTTTTTGGTTTACCAGTAGACTATCAAGATGAGCGTTTGACGACCGTCGCTGCGGAGCGTATGTTGATTGAACAAGCAGATATCAGTCGTAACAAACGCAAGAAAGTTATTGATAAGTTGGCTGCCCAGCTGATTTTGCAAAATTATTTAGATAGAAAATTTTAAGACAGAGGAGAAACTATGTCACACGATCACAACCATGACCACGAAGAACGTGAATTGATTACACTAGTAGATGAGCAAGGAAATGAAACCTTGTTTGAAATTCTTTTGACCATCGACGGGAAAGAAGAATTTGGTAAAAACTATGTTCTGCTAGTGCCAGTTAACGCAGAAGAAGATGAAAATGGTGAAGTTGAAATCCAAGCTTACTCATTCATCGAAAATGAAGACGGAACAGAAGGCGAATTGCAACCAATCCCAGAAGACTCAGAAGACGAATGGAACATGATTGAAGAAGTCTTCAACAGCTTTATGGAAGAGTAAAAATGTCCGGGGGACATTTTTAGCCCTGCGCCAGAAATTAGAAACGCAGGAACGTTTGGGGAACATTTTTACCCTTACGCTAAAAATAAAGACCGTAAGTAAGTCCGGTGGATGTTTTTAGCCCACGTTGAAATTCATAGTAGCTAGTGATTGGCTAACCAGGTAAGAGGTCGGGATTTTAGTCCCGACCTCGTTTTTTATTTGTAATCATACTTTGATGCGGTAGTTGATTGGACTTTTGTTAAGGAGACATGTATGTTTGAAGTAGAAGAATGGCTTCATAGTCGGATTGGTTTAAACTTTAGATCTGGACTTGGACGAATGCAGCGAGCAGTGGATTTGCTGGGGAATCCTGAGAAGACTTATCCTATTATCCACGTAACAGGGACTAACGGTAAAGGGTCAACTATTGCCTTCATGAGGGAGTTGTTTGTTGCTCATGGTAAAAAAGTTGGTACTTTTACCTCTCCTCATATCATCAGCATCCATGATCGAATCTGTATCAATGGGGAACCAATCGCAGATGAAGACTTTGTACGTATAGCTAACCAAGTCAAGGAGATGGAGAAAACTCTTTTAGAGACACACGATCAATTGTCTTTCTTTGAATTGTTGACCTTGATTGCCTTGCTTTACTTTAAAGAGCAGGGAGTGGATCTAGTCCTGCTAGAGGTGGGGATTGGTGGTTTGCTTGACACGACTAATGTCGTAACAGGAGAGATTGCAGTTATTACTTCCATTGGGCTAGATCATCAGGAGACCTTGGGCGATAGTCTAGAGGAAATAGCCGAGCAGAAAGCTGGTATTTTCAAGGCCGGCAAGCAGGCAGTCATTGCTAAGCTCGCTCCAGAAGCTAAACTTGTCTGTCAAAATACAGCAAGAGAGTTAGGTGTGGATCTCTATCAAGCTGGGCTAGACTTCTCCTTGAATGCTGGGGATTTTTCAAGCAGCCTAGCGAATTTTTCACAACTTGAAATTAGTTTGGAAGGTGTTTATCAGCAAGAAAATGCCGCCTTGGCTTTACAAACTTTTCTTCTGTTTATGGCATCAAGAGGTGAAAGGGTCGAAGAAGTGCTTGTCAGACGGGCTTTGAAGGAGACAAACTGGGCAGGTCGATTGGAACGGATTCGTCCGCAAATCTACCTAGATGGGGCTCACAATCTGCCAGCCTTGACTCGTCTAGTAGAGTTTATCCAGGGGAAAATCCAGCAAGGTTACCAGGTTCATATCCTTTTTGGAGCACTTAAACGCAAGGATTATCAGGGGATGTTAGGCTATCTATCTAAGCAGTTACCTGAGGTGGAACTTAAGGTAACAGGCTTTGACTACCAAGGCTCTCTGGATGAAAAAGATGTGGTAGGTTATGATTTGATTCCTTCTTATGGCGACTTTATCAGAGAATTTGAAGATAAGGCCAATGACCAGGACTTGCTTTTCGTGACGGGATCCCTCTACTTTATCTCGGAAGTCCGAGGGAGTTTGGTTGAAAGCGATGAGATTAGTTGACCTTATAGGTTTATGTTGCTATACTGTAGGTAGGAGGTATATCTGGAAACGATTCCAGCAAATTATTGGCACAAAAGAAAGGAAATCGCTATGAAAACGAAAACATTCACACTTTCTATTGCTTCCCTAGCAATTCTTAGTCTTTTAGCAGCTTGTGGACCTAAGGCACAAGCCCCTACCCAGCAATCGGCGCAGCAATCATCTACTCAACAAGAATCATCTTCTAGCGCTGCGACAAGTGCTAGTCAATCACAGGCATCCTCAAGTCAGGACACTACTGTAGATCAACCTACGAATATCGATGGTACCTATACTGGAAAAGATGAGAATGACCAAATCACTCTTGTTGTAACAGGTAAAACTGGCACATGGACTGAGGTCGAGCCAGATGGGGATAAGGAAATCAAGCAAGTCAGCTTTGAACCAGAAAAACAACGTGTCATTATCGGTGATGATGTCAAAATTTACACGGTTAATGGTAATCAATTGATTATCGATGATATGGACCGAGAGGCATCTGACCGAGTGGTATTAACTAAGCAATAATGATTAAGTAAAAGTTCCAATGAGATGAAAGCTATCTTTTTGGAGCTTTTTTCTTGAAAAAAGGGCTGGCTGTTCTTTACTAACTTTTTACTTAAAACGCTTACAAATATTTGTAAAACTTCTTATATGCCAACTCTAGAAGAAACTATTGCTCTCTACAAAGAACTCTTCTAAAAATCAAGTAGAGTGGAAGCGACTTATTCCTCAAAATATAAATAGTATTAGAAAGAACTATCATTTTGGTAGTTCTTTTTTTAAAAATTTGCTATCCTAGACATATGAGAAAAATCAAAATTGATGTGGTTGTAGTTCCTTTGAGTGGGCATCTCTTCCCAACACTGAATTTACTTGCCCCTTTGTTGAAGGATCCCTTGTATGAGATTCGATTATTTACAGGGCCGCAACGAAAAACTGTAGCAGAGGAGATGGGATTCCGGGTGATTCCCATTTTAGAAAATTGTGTAGATGAGTTTGAGCGTGTAGCCAACAATGAAGGTCAATTAAACCTGTTTTCTGCTTATCGACAGTTGTCAGCTAGTCTTGATTTGATCAATGTGGTTTCAGATCAATTAGTGCAAGAGTGGCAGGAAAATAGACCGGATATTGTGATTGCGGACTTTATAACCCTCTCTGGAGGACTTGTTGCGGAACAGTTGAACATTCCCTGGATTACCACGATGGCGACACAGTTTGCCATTGAAACGACAGATGGACCGCCTTGTTTCTTTGGAGGAATGGGCAGTCCAAAAACATCTTTCCAATCTGGTCTGCAATGGCTAGGAAGAAAAGGGACTCGTTTAGGGAAACGAATCGTAAGCTTTTTATTGAGAGAACGATTGAAACGTTACGATTTTAAGCTCTACAATCAGAAAGGTCAGGAAACCATCTATTCACCCTATTCCATCTTGGGAATTGGGATGAAAGAGTTGGAGCTGAAAAGTGGTTTTCCAGAGCACTACCTTTGGGTGGGACCTTTTGGGTCTTCGATTGAGAGGGCAGAAAATTATCCCCTCGATTTGTCTCCTTATGCAGGTTATAAGAAGGTCCTTGTCTCCTGTGGCACTCAGCTAGCATGGGCTAAAGACAATCTCCTCTATCAGACACAACAATTGGCAGAAGCACATCCAGATTGCCACTTCTTTGTGACTCTGGGGTTTGGCGGACAAGACTTCCAATGTGAAGAGCTCATGGACAATGTTTCTGTGGTATCCTATCTTCCCTATAAGGAGTACATTTCTCAGATGGATTATGTGATTCATCATGGCGGTGCAGGTATTTTTTACCAGTGTATCATCTATGGTAAGCCTGCCTTGATTCTCCCCCATGACTATGATCAGTATGACTATGCAGTTCGTGGATTAGAGGCAGGGATTGCCTTGACTGCTAAACGAGAGGATACGGAAGCGATTGGACGCGCCTTTGATGAGTTGTTGGCTAGAGATGACTGGCCAGACTTAAACAAACTTAGTCGAGCAGCTCAAATCTATCAGCCAACAGAGATTCTGAAGAGCGAAATACATCGGCTCTTAGGGGACAAGGAGAAGTAAAGAATGAAGAAAGTATTGGTAACAGGTGCTACGGGCTTTCTAGGTAAGTATGTTGTTGAAGAGCTTAGTCAGCAGGGCTATCAGGTACGCGCTTTTGGACGCAATCGCAAGGTGGGTCAGTCTTTAGAAAACTCCTCTGTGGCATTTTTTCAGGGGGATTTGACCAAGCAAGAGAACTTGGCTCGGGCTTGTCAGGGGATGGACATGGTTGTGCATGCGGGTGCTCTTTCTACCGTTTGGGGGCCTTGGGAGGATTTCTACCAGACAAATGTCTTAGGGACCAAGTATGTTCTGGATGCTTGCCGAGAGGCTGGTATTCAGCGTTTGGTTTATGTGTCCTCGCCTAGCATCTATGCTGCGCCTCGAGATCAGCTAGCTATCAAAGAAAGTGCTGCGCCTCAGGAAAATAATCTGAACAACTACATTCGTAGTAAGCTGGCTTCGGAGAAGCTGTTTAAGGATTATCCCGATGTTCCGAGTATTATCTTACGACCTCGTGGGCTTTTTGGGATTGGGGATACCAGTATTTTGCCCCGAGTTCTCAAACTCAGTCAGAAGATTGGCATTCCCTTGATAGGGGATGGTTGTCAGCTCATGGATATGACCTGTGTGGAAAATGTCGCTCTGGCAATTCGCTTGGCACTAGAGACCCCTCAAGCTAGTGGCGAAGTTTATAATATTACCAATGGGGAACCAAGAGCCTTTAAGGATTTGATAGAAGAAACCTTGAGAGGGTTGGGCTATCCAATAACATACAGAAAAGTGCCAACTCCTCTTCTTTCAGTTATTGCTAGTAGTTTAGAGTTTCTGTATAAGGTCTTGAAACTCAAAGGTGAACCGCCTATGACACGCTATACCTATTATCTGCTCCGTTATAGTCAGACGTTGGACATCAGCAAGGCGGAGCGAGACTTGGGGTATCGCCCTCAAATCAGTATTTCGGAAGGGATTGAACAATATGTCCAAGATTATCGAAAGCATTGATTATTTCCCAGCAGGCTACTGTACCAGCTACACAGGTTTGCTATTTAAGGGAGTTAAGAATCAAAAGATGACCTTTCCAGCAGGTGTTTTTCTTATCAAACACAGGGACAAGGGCTATCTCCTCTATGACACAGGCTATCATTACGATATTAAGACCCGGCTTCGCTATGGTTTCTATCGGCTAGGAACGCCCGTTCAAATGACGGAGAAGGACCAGATTTCACGTTTGCTGGAAGCGAAGGGAATCAAACCAGAAGAAATTAACTATGTTCTTCTATCACACCTACATCCAGATCATCTGGGAGGAGCTAGTTTCTTTCCTCATGCAACCTTTATCTTGACAAAAGAAGTATATGAAGTCTACCAAAAACCCAAGTTGAAAGACTTGATTTTCAAGGAGTTTTTACCTGCTTCTTTTGAGAAAAATCTAACTATTATCAGAGCTGACCAGCAAGTTTCAACTTTTCCCTATCGTCCAATTTGTGATCTTTTTGGAGATGGCAGTATCCTAGTAGCCTCTGTTGACGGGCATGCTAGGGGGCAAGCCTGTCTATATTTTCCAGAGCTTAATCTTCTCATTGCAGCAGACCTCTGTTGGGGAATTGATCTCTTACCTTATACTAAGCAGATGCACCTGCTTCCTTCCCTGGTGCAGGACAACAAGAAAGCCTATATCAAGGGGGCAGAGTTCTTAGAAAATGTTCTAAGAGATGGTATCGAGGTACTGGTCAGCCATGACCCTGTAGAAAGGATTGAGCGGATTTTGTATGAAAAAAATAACCTTTCTTAAAACTTTTATCCAAACTCGTTGGCTTCATCATTTCAAATCTCGAGAAGCTGTAGAAAACTATCAGAAAAAGCAATTAACTAACTATATGGACTTTTTAAAGCGAGAGTCGCCCTACTTTAAAAATGGAGTTCCTAGCAACTTTGACCATATGGACAAGGCTTTTATGATGGAACATTTCAATGAGCTCAACACCCAAGGAGTGGATCGTGATGAAGCCTTATCCTTAGCTATTGAAAGTGAGAAGACACGTGACTTTACGGAACTAAAAGGTGAAGTAGCGATTGGGCTGTCTTCAGGGACGTCTGGACATCGAGGCCTCTTTATCACGACAGAGAAAGAGCGAAGTATGTGGGCTGCGGCTATCTTGGCAAAGATGTTGCCCAAGGGGCAGCTTTTGGGACACCGCATCGCCTTTTTCCTGAGAGCTGATAATGAACTCTATCAGACCATCAATACAGCGCTCATTCGTCTAGAGTATTTTGATATTTTCAAACATACAGATGAGCATATCGAGCGACTCAACAACTATCAACCAACGATTATTGTGGCGCCAGCCTCGATGTTGATTGAATTGAGCAAGCGTCTTAAGGATGGAGAGTTAGCTATTCACCCACAAAAAATCGTTTCGGTGGCGGAAATCTTGGAAGATAGTGATAGGGGACGGATCGCAGAAGCCTTTTCACTATCCATCATTGACCAAGTTTATCAGGCGACAGAAGGTTTCCTAGCCTGCACTTGCTCAGCTGGCAATCTGCATCTCAACGAAGACATTATCTTTGTAGAAAAGCAGTATCTAGATGACCGCCGTTTTTATCCAGTGATTACGGACTTTAAGCGAAGTAGTCAGCCTGTTTATCGCTACCAGCTCAATGATATCTTGGTTGAAAATCCGGAGCCTTGTCCCTGTGGCTCCTACTATACACGGATTGACAAGGTTGAAGGACGTTCTGATGATATCTTCTACTTTGAAGGGCAGAATGGGGGGCAGGTAACGATCTATCCAGACTTTATCAGGCGTTGTATCCTCTTTGTGGAGAATGTAGGAGATTACCAAGTTAAGCAACATTCTGAGAAATTAGTGGAAGTTTGTTTAAGCCAACGAGATGAGGACGTAGAGACAGCAATTTTAGCACAGTTCCAACTCTTGGCCCAGCAAAAAGAGTTCATAGTTCCTCAAATCCAATTTTCAGATTATCACTGGGATACTAGCCGTAAACTCAAACGTATCCAACGTTTATGAAAGGAAGAAAGACAATGACAGAAGTAAAAAGACATGTAGAAATCGCAGGTTATGGCATTTGCCTTCCAAAGCATACAGTTCAATTTAAAGACCAGACCCGTTATCGTGTAGTTGAAAATGAAGAAACGCAACTTGACTTGGCAGAGGGAGCTATCCAGCGTGCACTTGAACATGCAAATTTGGATATTAAAGATATCGATTGCCTTGTATCAGCTAGCGCAGTTGGTGTTCAGCCTATTCCTTGTACGGCTGCCTTGATTCATGAGCGCGTGGCAAAAGGACTCTCAATTCCAGCAATGGACATCAATACGACCTGTACCAGCTTTATTTCTGCTCTATCGACTATGTCCCACTTGATTGAGGCGGGCGAATACAATCGTGTCTTGATTGTGTCTAGTGAGGTTGGTAGTTTAGGGCTCAATCCCAAGCAAAAAGAAAGTTTTGAACTCTTTAGTGATGGGGCAGCAGCCTTTATTTTCCAAAAAAGTCATCAGGAAAAAGGGGTCATTGCTAGTCTCCAACGTACTTGGTCAGAAGGGGCTCACGATACGGAGATTCGTGGAGGTCTGACTTCTTTTCAACCAAAAGAGTACTCTGAAGCGACGAAGACCAACTATATGTTTGACATGAAGGGGAAGAAAATCCTCCTCTTGTCTGCTCGTAAAATCCCAGTCATGTTTGAAGAGTTTCAAGAAAAAACACAGCTAGCCTTGGCAGACGTGGACTATATCATTCCTCACCAAGCAAGTCGTGCTCTTCCTTTGGTCATGGAAAAACTAGGTGTGGCTGAGGATCAGTACCTCAATCTCGTCACTGACTATGGAAATATGGTGTCAGTCTCTGTACCGTTTGGCTTGGCCTATTCATTGGACCATGGATTGGTTAAAGAAGGAGATACCGTCTACCTTATGGGAACTGCAGCAGGTATGACAGTCAATATGTTGGCTCTCAAACTGTAATACGCATCTGAAAATGGAAGGACAAGAGTAAAAGGTTGCCATCTACCCCTGAACTGAGGTATACTAGTAGAGACATTAGTTTATCAAGCAGTTAGGAGAATGTTAGAAAAGGAAGGGGATGTATGACAGCTAGAAAAATGCAGCTACTCATGTCCAAATATGGTTTCAGTATTACCATCATGTTGGCAGAGTTATTTATCGTCTTTGGTTTATTTCTCTATCTAGGGCAGATGGCTCCAATTATCTGGATTATCCTAGTCATTTTAGTGAGCTTAGCGACTATTGTATCGATTGTCAATCGGTCTATGAATCCTGAGAGTAAGGTAACATGGCTGTTAGTAGCCTTTGTGCCAGTTTTTGGCCCTTTGCTCTATATCATGTTTGGAGAACGTCGTTTATCTAAAAAAGAATTGAAGCAGCTAAAGCAGCTCCAATCAATGGTTGATCGAGAGGACAATAGCAGAGCTCTCCGTTTGGAGTTAAAGGAACAAGACAAATCAGCTTACGGAGTTATCAAATCACTTCTCAGCATGGACACGAATGCCGATGTCTATGATCGAACGGATACACGATTTTTTGCATCTGGTGAAAGCATGTGGCATCAGATGCTAGAGGATCTCAAGAAAGCGGAGAAGTTTATCTTTCTCGAATACTATATCATCGAAGAAGGTTTGATGTGGAATAGTATTTTGGAGATTTTGGAAGAAAAGGCAGCTCAAGGAGTAGAGGTGAAGCTTCTCTATGATGATATTGGTTGTATGGCAACCTTGCCTGGAGATTACACCATCCAGCTTCGTGGTCGAGGGATTGAAGCCCACAAATTTAACAAGGTGATTCCACGTTTGACCGTTGCTTATAACAACCGTGATCACCGTAAAATCATGGTTATCGATGGTCAAATTGCCTATACAGGTGGTATCAATCTGGCCGATGAGTATATCAACCATATCGAACGCTTTGGTTATTGGAAGGATAGCGGTATTCGTCTGGATGGACCAGCAGTTAAGGCTTTTACCAGACTCTTTTTATCTGCCTGGTACATCAACCGTGGAGAGATTAGTGATTTTGACCAATACCATCTCGAAAATCAGCCAAAAGATGGGATGGGTCTCTGTATTCCCTATAGTAGTGGGCCAAAACCCATCTACAGAGCTCAAGTTGGAAAAACGGTCTATCAAAATCTTATCAATCAAGCTACAGATTACGTCTACATCACGACTCCCTATCTGATTGCGGACTATGATCTCACCGAAAGTATCAAAAATGCAGCTCTGAGAGGGGTAGATGTGCGAATTGTGACGCCGTGTATCCCAGATAAGAAGGTTATTCAGTTAGTTACTCGAGGAGCCTATCCAGACTTGTTATCTGCAGGGGTTCGTATTTATGAGTACAGTCCGGGATTCCTTCATAGCAAGCAAATGCTTGTCGATGGAGAGGCAGCTACTGTGGGGACCATCAATTTTGACTATCGGAGCTTGCTCCACCACTATGAAAATGCCGTCTTACTTTATAGAACGCAGTCCATCATCGATATTGAAAGGGACTTCGAAGAGATTTTTAAAGTTTCTCAAGAAATTTATCCCCACACTATCAAAACCAGCTGGTATCAAAGCCTCATCAAGGAAATTGTCCAGTTGTTTGCACCTATGCTCTAACTATCCATCAAGATCTAGCCCAAGGCTGGATCTTATTTTTGTCTTCTTACGAATAGATAAGTAAAGGAGAAAACCATGCTTAATCTAGAAGATGATGATTTTATCAGAGAGTATAGAAACAGTCGATTCCACCGTTTTCGTGAAATCGAACGCTTTGCGCTATTGGATAAGAAATTTAGCAAATATCAATCCCAAGCTGACATTCCTGTAAGATTTTGATATACTAAAACAGATAAACTTAGAGGAGAAATTGAATGAACGTATACGGGAAAATAGATGAGAAGCAAGAAGAATCTCATTACCAAGACTGGTCAGTGCCAGAGAAACGAGAAGGAGCTCCCATTCCCTTTTTTAGTATTTTGCTTTGGAGTTTAGTAGCCACAGCCATTTCGGTTGCCCTGCCTTTTATTTTTGGTTTAATCAGTCCGCAACAAAGTCAGGATCTTTATACCGGTTGGGCCTTGCATCAAAATGGTCAAATGTATACAGATTATTTTGGGACGGAGGGATTGCTCTATTATGTGCTAACCTACCTTTTTCAAGGCAGTATTTTGATTGCTTTGGCTGAGTGGTTGGCCTTGTTTGGAGCAGGTGTTTTTCTTTTTAAGGCCGCGGACACTCTTGTCGGCCAAGAAAAGGAGGCGAAGCGAGTTGTCTTTATTTTATACTTACTTGTAGCTGGCCTCGCTTTTGGTGGCGGTTATGCTCTCTTGCTAGCCCTACCTTTCCTATTTTATTCATTGAGTATCGTTACAAATTATCTCGCTTTTCCAAAGGATGACAAAGGATTTGTACGAGTGGGGATGAGCCTTGCTCTCGCTTTCTTCCTTGCGCCAATCCCAACAGCCTTGTTTGCGGCTGTACTGGCCTTGGGGATTATCGGCTTTAATCTAGGCAAAGGTCACTTTGTTCATGGCCTATATCAGTTCTTTGCGTCAGCCCTAGGATTTTCACTCTTATTCTATCCTTTAGGCTACTATACAGTGTGGACAGGTAGTTTTGGAGATGCCATTAGCCAGACCTTGTATCCGGTAAATACTCTTAGCCTCTTTTCAAATTCGCATTTGCTTGAAAATGCAGCCTTCTATGGCTTGCTTGCTATTGGATTAGGTTCCCTTGGCTTGCTCTTTGCAGGCTTGTTCCAGTCAAAACCAGCCAAGCAATATGCCCTCTCAATTGCTGCTAGCTTGGGATTCTTGGTTTCTTTGGGAATCTTGATTCTCTCCAAAGAACCTATCAACGGTACTCGTCTTGTGGTGCTAATTCCTTTCTTGGTCTTGCTCCTTCTGACAGGAATCAAGGAAGATGTTTCGGAGGGAGGGAGTCGTCGTAGAAGAAGACGTGAGAAACAAACTTCTTTCCTTAAAGGAAATTTCTATCTACCACTGATTGCCCTTGCCTATCTCATTGTTCTTCCTATTGTGAGTCGTTACCTTTCTCACCCAACGACTTATCAGGAGAGAGAACGTCTTGCTAGCGTGGTCAAACAACAAACGAGTTCTGAGGATCGTGTCTATGCTTGGGATGATCGTCCTGATTTCTACCGTGCAAGTGAACGCTTGGCGCCGACTTCTCTATCAACTCCAACACTCTATACTGCAAGCGATGAAAATAAAACCAAACTGATGAATGACCTGAAAGAGAATCAACCGAAGATGATTGTGGTCAATCAAAAAGTTGCCTTGTGGTCAGATGTAGAGAGCTGGCTCAGTGAAAACTATGAGCTTGTTCAGACAGATACTAGCGAGTTCAAACTTTATAAATCAAAATAACAAAAAATCAATATCTTGTGGAATTTTAAAAATTTTAGGATTTTTAACACAAGATATTGATTTTTATTTTTAGAGTGGTATAATACTGAATATAAACAATTCAACAATATTTTAGAAAAGAGCATGGATATGATTGTATTAGAAGAAAAGCTTGCAACCGTTCCCACCTTGTTCGTTGAAAAACGAGATGGTAGACGAGTGGTGTTTGATGTAGACAAGATTGACAAGGCTCTCCACAAGGCGGCGGAAAAGGTTATGGACGTTACGCCTCTAGTAGAAAAACGCCTAAATGGTCTAGTTGAAAGAATCGTCACTGAAATTCACAGCCGCTTCCCTCAAGGTGTCAAGATTTACGAAATTCAAAATGTCGTAGAACATGAACTCCTTGAAGCCAAAGAATATGCCTTGGCTGAGGAGTATATCACTTATCGGACACAAAGGGATTTTGAGCGCTCAAAAGCGACAGATATCAACTTTAGTATCCATAAACTTCTCAATAAAGATCAAGCAGTTGTCAATGAAAATGCCAATAAAGACAGCGATGTCTTCAACACCCAGCGTGATTTGACAGCAGGGATTGTTGGGAAATCAATCGGACTGCAAATGCTTCCTAAGCACGTAGCCAATGCTCATCAAAAAGGGGATATCCACTATCATGACTTGGACTACAGCCCCTACACTCCGATGACCAACTGCTGTTTGATTGATTTTAAAGGCATGCTGGAAAATGGTTTTAAGATTGGAAATGCAGAGGTAGAGAGTCCCAAGTCTATCCAGACTGCGACCGCTCAGATTTCACAAATCATCGCCAACGTTGCTTCTAGCCAGTACGGGGGCTGCTCAGCTGACCGTATTGATGAAGTCTTGGCTCCGTATGCGGAGAAGAATTACCAAAAGCACCTCAAGGATGCGGAAGAGTGGGTCTTGCCTGACAAACGGGAAGATTACGCTTGGAAGAAAACCCAAAAAGACATCTACGATGCCATGCAATCTCTTGAGTATGAAATCAACACCCTCTTCACTTCAAATGGACAAACACCTTTTACTTCACTAGGTTTTGGTCTAGGAACTAGTCGTTTTGAGCGTGAAATTCAAAAAGCTATTTTGACCATTCGTATCAAGGGTCTTGGTTCAGAACATCGAACAGCCATCTTCCCTAAACTCATCTTTACGCTAAAAAGAGGACTCAACTTAGAGGAAGGTTCACCTAACTACGACATCAAACAGTTGGCTCTTGAGTGTGCAACCAAGCGGATGTACCCAGATGTCTTGTCCTATGATAAGATTATCGAGCTGACAGGTTCTTTCAAGGTTCCTATGGGTTGTCGCTCCTTCCTCCAAGGCTGGAAGGATGAAAATGGTGTTGAGATCAATTCAGGTCGGATGAATCTAGGTGTTGTGACGGTCAATCTGCCTCGTATCGCCCTCGAGTCTGAGGGGGATTTGAATAAGTTTTGGGAAATCTTCAATGAGCGGATGAATATCGCAGAAGATGCTCTGGTTTACCGTGTTGAACGGACCAAGGAAGCAACACCAGCGAATGCCCCTATCCTCTATCAGTACGGAGCCTTCGGTCGCCGTCTCGGAAAAGAAGAAAGTGTTGACCAACTCTTTAAGAATCGCCGTGCGACAGTTTCGCTGGGCTACATCGGTTTGTACGAAGTGGCTACAGTCTTCTTTGGAAATAGCTGGGAAAGCAATCCTGAAGCCAAGGAATTCACATTGGATATTATTCGTGATATGAAACGTCGTGTGGAAGAGTGGTCTGACCAATATGGTTACCATTTCTCTATCTACTCCACACCGTCTGAAAGTCTGACAGACCGCTTCTGTCGCTTGGATACAGAGAAGTTCGGCTCTATTCCTGACATCACGGACAAGGAATACTACACCAACTCTTTCCACTACGATGTTCGTAAAAATCCAACACCGTTTGAAAAATTAGACTTTGAGAAAGTTTACCCAGAAGCAGGTGCGTCAGGTGGTTTTATCCATTATTGTGAGTATCCAGTTCTTCAACAAAATCCTAAAGCCTTGGAAGCTGTTTGGGACTATGCCTATGACCGTGTCGGTTATCTAGGGACCAATACTCCGATTGATCGTTGCTACAAGTGCGACTTTGAAGGGGATTTTGAACCAACTGAGCGAGGATTCGCTTGTCCCAACTGTGGCAATAGCGACCCTAAAACAGTAGACGTGGTCAAACGTACGTGTGGTTATCTGGGAAATCCTCAAGCGCGTCCGATGGTTAATGGACGCCACAAGGAAATCGCTGCGCGTGTCAAACACATGAATGGCTCTACTATCAAAACAGCTGGACATGAAGTAACAAATTAGAAGGAAACGGAATGGGGAAATACCAATTAGACGATAAGGGACGCGCACAAGTGACCCGTTATCACGAGAAACACTCGAAAGGTGGAACAGGTAAAAAAGAACGCTTGCTCAACCTCAGAGAACAGTTTTTAAACAAGAAAAAGAAAAAATAAAAGTGAGAGTCTGCTCTCACTTTTCTCTTAGGTGGGAGGGAAATATGGAACTACGCAGACCAAGTTTGGAAGATAAAGAAGCGATTTTAGAGATGATGGCAGAGTTTGAACAAGCACAGTCCCCTCACGACGGTGGATTTTGGGATGCTGAGAATTTTGTTTATGAAGAGTGGTTAGAAGAAAATCTTCAAGCGGAAGCGGGACTCAATATTCCTGAAAACTGGGTTCCTGCTATCCAGCTGGTTAGTTTTGACATAGCAGGCCAGGCTCTTGGCTTTCTCAACCTTCGTCTCCGATTAAATGACTACTTACTAGAAAATGGCGGTCATATTGGCTATTCTATCCGTCCCAGTCAACGAGGCAAAGGATATGGGAAGGAGCAGTTGAGATTAGGACTAGCAGAGGCTCGAAAGCAAGGATTGGAACGAGTGCTGATTACCTGCGATGAAGACAACGAAGCCAGCCGCCGCACGATTCTCTCCGCTGGCGGTGTTTACGAAAATACAATCGATAGAAGTCAGCGCTATTGGATAGACTTGGAGTAGAAGGATGACATGGAATACACCAAAACCAGGTGAATGGAAAAGCGAGGAGCTTAGTAAAGGGCGAATCATTGATTATAAGGCCTTTAACTTTGTCGATGGAGAAGGTGTGCGCAACTCTCTCTATGTATCAGGTTGCATGTTTCACTGCGAGGGGTGCTATAATGTTGCGACTTGGTCTTTCAACGCAGGCATTCCCTATACGGCAGAATTAGAAGAACAAATCATGGAAGATCTTGCCCAGCCTTATGTTCAAGGTTTGACCTTGCTAGGAGGAGAACCATTTCTCAATACAGGTATCCTCTTACCTCTCGTTAAGCGCATTCGAAAGGAATTGCCAGACAAAGACATCTGGTCCTGGACGGGCTACACTTGGGAAGAAATGATGCTGGAAACTCCAGACAAACTGGAACTCTTGTCGCTGATTGACATCCTTGTCGATGGACGGTATGACAAAAGTAAGCGCAATCTCATGCTCCAGTTTCGAGGTTCGTCCAATCAACGGATTATCGATGTGCAAAAATCTCTCAAAAGTAGGCAAGTAGTGATTTGGGACAAGCTTAATGACGGAAAAGAAAGCTATGAACAGGTGAAGAGAGAATGAAGAAAAAAGACCTGATAGAACAACTGGTTTCAGAGATCGAAACGGGAAGAATTAGGACGCTAGGGATCTACGGTCATGGGGCTTCAGGCAAGTCAACCTTCGCTCAGGAATTACATCAAGCTCTAGATTCTACTACAGTAAATTTACTAGAAACAGATCCCTATATCACCTCAGAACGTCACCTGGTAGTACCAAAGCAAGCGCCAGATCAAAAGGTGACAGCTTGTCTCCCAGTGGCGCATGAATTGGCAAGTTTGCAGAGAGATATTCTCGCATTGCAGGCAGGTATGGATGTCTTAACAATCGATGAACCGTGGAAGGCTAGTGAAATCTTATCTGGAGCCAAGCCAATTCTGATTGTTGAAGGGATGTCTGTGGGCTTTCTACCCAAGGAACTTTTTGACAAAACTATCTGTTTCTACACGGATGAAGAAACAGAGTTAAAGAGGCGCTTAGCTCGAGATACGACTATGAGAAATCGCGATGCATCTTTTGTATTAGCTAGCCATCAGATGAGACGGGAGCAGTATCTGCGATACTATAGAGAAACCGAGTCTAAAGCGGACATTTTAGTAGATCAATCAGAAGATACATTCAAGGTCAAAATGACACATACTATACACATACTATATAGAAGAAAAGGTAGTTTTTTATAGATATAAATCCGTAATTTTGGAAAGATAAAAAGAGAAAACAGTTTCATCCTAAAAAAACGAAAAAAAGCTCACAAATCCCTTGCAATCGCAGGGGCTTTGTGTTATTCTATTATGGTGCTGTAAATTACAGCCTTAGCTTTGATGCAAGAGGTTGCGACACGCTCGGTTGCATTGCCACGCAAC
>CABTWF010000027.1:0-24812 GCA_902488495.1 uncultured Streptococcus sp.
CCTTGATACCATGAAAATCCCGCCCATCCCCATCGTTCTAACAGGGGCCATGCGTAGTTCAAACGAACTTGGTAGCGACGGTGTATATAACTATCTGAGCGCTTTGCGAGTTGCCAGCGATGACAAAGCAGCCGACAAGGGTGTACTGGTCGTCATGAACGACGAGATCCACGCAGCCAAGTATGTTACCAAAACTCATACGACCAACGTCAGCACCTTTCAAACCCCAACACATGGACCACTTGGCCTCATCATGAAGCAAGAAATCCTCTACTTCAAAACGGCTGAGCCTCGTGTCCGGTTTGATCTTGAGCATATTCAAGGTCTGGTTCCCATCATCTCAGCCTATGCCGGTATGACAGACGAGCTGATTGATATGTTAGACTTAGAACAGCTGGATGGCTTAGTCATTCAGGCCTTTGGAGCAGGCAATATTCCCAAAGAAACAGCTCAAAAGTTGGAAAATCTCCTCCAAAAAGGAATTCCAGTCGCCTTGGTCTCACGTTGTTTTAATGGTATTGCTGAACCTGTCTACGCCTACCAAGGTGGAGGAGTGCAGTTGCAACGAGCTGGTGTTTTCTTTGTCAAAGAACTCAACGCTCAAAAAGCGCGCCTCAAATTATTAATTGCCCTTAATGCTGGACTAAAAGGACAAGCTTTGAAAGACTATATGGAAGGATAAACCTCTTCTCTAGAAAGCAAATCAGGAAATCTTCACGATTCCCTGATTTTTTCTATTTACGTTTTCGTGTAGAGCGGCGTTCTGTCAAACCATGAGGTAAGAGAACTTCACGTTCTTCCAACTCTTCCTTATGCATAATCTTAGTCAACATACGCATGCTGATAGCACCTAGATCATAAAGAGGTTGGGCAATAGTAGTCAAGTTTGGACGAGTGAATCGTGCAATCTGAGAGTCATCTGTCGTAATGATTTCAAACTCTTCCGGCACAGATACGCCATGGTCAGCCAAACCATTCAACACACCTGCCGCCAATTCATCACCTGTTACAACTGCAGCTGTAGCTTGTGATGAAATCAAGCGTTCTGCCAAGGCATAGCCATCGTCATAGCTGTATTTTGATTCAAAGACCAATCCCTCGCTATAAGAATGTCCTGCTTTTTTCAAGGCTTCCTTGTAACCAATCAAACGAACCTTGCCATTGATATCATCGACGAGTGGTCCACTCACAAAAGCAATCTTTTCGTTTTCTTTGAGAAGATAGCTCACAGCATCAATCGTTGCTTGTTTGTAGTCGATATTCACACTTGGAAGTTGGTGTTCGACATCCACAGTACCAGCAAGAACAACCGGTGTCCGTGAACGAGAAAACTCTGAACGAATCTTCTCAGTCAAGTGATAGCCCATAAAGATAATCCCATCGACTTGTTTTGAAAAGAGAGTGTTGACTACTGAAACTTCCTTTTCATCATCCTCATCACTATTTGCAAGGACAATGTTATACTTATACATTTCAGCAATGTCGTCAATTCCCTTAGCAAGTGTTGAGAAATAACCATTGGTAATGTTCGGAATCACAACTCCGACTGTCGTTGTTTTCTTGCTAGCCAAACCACGTGCTACCGCATTTGGACGATAGTCCAAGCGGTCAATCACTTCTAGGACTTTCTTTCGAGTGTTCTCTTTAACATTCTTGTTGCCATTAACGACACGGCTAACTGTTGCCATCGAAACTCCTGCTTCACGGGCGACGTCATAAATCGTTACTGTATCATCTGTGTTCATTCCGTTTCCTTTCTATAATGAAAATTTCGCTTTCACGCATCTACTTACTCCATTTTATCACTTATTGTAAACACTTTCAAGTATTTTTAGGAGAAACTTTGAAAAAATTTCATTCTTCATTCTCATTTTGAAAAGGCGAGTACGATTTCTTGATTTTTGAGATATTTTGCTGTATGATAAGGAAAAACAAAAGGGGGAGGGGAACTCTTATGGCTTTTACAAATACTCAGAGACGTTCTGCTAGTTTTGGTGTTGTGACCAGCCTGCCTGACGATGTCATTGACTCTTTATGGTATATTATCGATCATTTCCTGAAAAACGTCTTTGAATTAGAAGAAGAACTTGAGTTTCAACTGCTCAACAATAAGGGGACCATCACCTTCCGTTTTTCTAGTCAGCACCTTCCGACTAGTATTGATTTTGATTTCAATCATCCTTTCGATCCGCTTTACCCTCCTAGGGTCGTTGTTTTAGACCTAGACGGCAGAGAAAGCATCCTCCTTCCAGAAGAAAATGACCTATTTTAAAAACTCTAGCTTCTCGGCGCAAACTGCTGAGGAACTAGAGTTTTCTTTTTCTAATAAATAGATCGACTGACAACTAGACCGTTTGGTTTTGTATACTCTAAGTCAAGATAATCCTGATAAGTCCCTGGCACAATGAAACCTTGGGGACTCAATATATCAGTTCCAGCTTTTCCCACGATAGAGTCTGCCAGCAAAACACAATTGGTACTGAGAACAAAGTAGGTCTTAAACTCGGATGAGCTGAATTTATAGAGGGTCGCATCTGCTTCCTCTTTCAGTTGGTAGGAGTAGGTATGCTTGACCTCACCCTCTCTTCTTTTCATCAACTGCGAGCTTGGTTCCCAAGGAATTAACAGGTCTTCTATCTCTGCTAGGCGAGCTTGGATAGCTGTTTTCTGTTGGTCCGTCAAACTCAGACCGTAAGCAAACAAGGTCTTCTGACTTTCCCTCTTGCAGAGTTCAATGTATTTTTCCCGATTGGCTTTAAACAAGACACCGTCTCCAACCATGCCGAATAAGCGCTCCGAGTGAGGATCATACGAGCCATAGGAAATAACCGTCCCTTGATAGCAAATATCCACATGCCCCATGGCAAGGAAGAAAGAGGTTTCTGAGGTATGAATAAAAATTTCTAGATCAACCACCTGATCGTTTTTTCTTTCTGAATGAACTTCTCCTTCTTGGTTTTCATGATTTGACAGCCACTCATTCAGTTTACGCAAGGTACTGATAGGGATCAGAGCCGTCACAAAGATCGGCAAGGTCATTCGCATTCGCCGTTTCAGTTTGGGATTGTTTTCTATCTTTTCAAAAAAGAAACCATCTCGGAGGCTACTGGCTCCTAGCATGAGCAAGTAAAATCCAAGCAAGAGCAATTCAAAATTCGCTGCATCGTGAAAAGGAGAGATGCTATAAAGACCGAATCCTATCATCCATACAGCATCGAAGAGATGATGGAGCCGAGGATGAATAGCATTTTTTCGATAGAGAGACCAGGTCACAAGACTAATGATGCCCGTAAACAGCTGGTAGCTCGCAATGATAAAGACCAAGAGATAGAGGGCAAGATCTTGCAAAATGATAGAGTCAAACACGAGAGCCGCTACCACCAGCTTGCCCAAGGTTACAAAGATGCTTTCCCGACGTTTTTTATCTTGAAACCAGCGAGTCAACAAGTGCCAAACTGCTGACAAGGAAAAGTAGCCCAGCAGCAACTGGTACCCCATTCGCGGAATAACTTGTCCAAATCGAATCAAGAGAAGCCCTAAAACAATAGCAAGTAGTCCCTCCCCGATACTCTTCCACTTGCTATAGGTCTCGGAAAACTTAGGCATTTCCTTGCTCCAACTGGTCAACCAAGTATCGAATTGGTTGCTTTAGGATTGGATGGATAAAATGGGGAGCTATTTCCACTAACGGCTCAAGGACAAAGAGGCGTTCTGCTATATAAGGATGAGGCAAGATAAGCTTATCTGTGTAAATGACCTGGTCCTCCATAAAAAGCAGGTCCAAATCGATCAAGCGAGGCCCCCAATGCACTTCTCTCACCCGCCCCATTTCTGACTCGATGGCTAATAATGTTTCTAACAAGACTGGTGCTGGTAGCCAGGTTTCTACTTCAATCACCTGATTGGCAAAGCTATCCTGCTCCACACCACCCCAAGGGTCCGTCGTCAAGACACTGGACTCTTTTAGAATATGAATGCCACGAGCTCGCAGTTTCTCAATAGCTTGTTCCAAGTTTGCTTTTTTGTCTCCCATATTGCTTCCTAGAGCGATAAAGGCCCGCTGCTTACGACGGTGAATGGTCACCGAGCAAGTATCTAGTGGCAAATGCACTGGAGCCCAGGGTTTTTTTAGTTCCAACTCAATCTCTTGGATAAGAGGATAGGTCTCAAAGGTACGTTCAACTAGTTTGTAGGCTACCGTTTCAATCAAATCCTCAGTGGTATCCTGAAACCAAGTCGTCCACTGCTGACACAATTCTCCGTAATGGACAGAAGCTGTCAAATCCAATTCTGTAGCCGCCTTGGTCATATCATAAGATAAGCTTGCGGAAATAACAAACTTCTGCCCCAATTCCTTCTCACTAGGGAAAAGACCATGATAGGCAAAAATTTCCAAATCTTTAATCTGCAGTTGATCCATAACTAGTCCTTTCTAGAAAAATCCGCATGAAGCGGATTCTTTTTATACTCAATGAAAATCAAAGTGCAAACTAGGAAGCTAGCCACAGGCTTGCTCAAAACACTGTTTTGAGGTTGCAGATGGAAGCTGACGTGGTTTGAATTTGATTTTCGAAGGGTATTATAGTCCCATTAAACGATAAGCCTGATCTCGGAGGTCCTTATCTGTTTCAAATAAACCACGAGCTACTGTCGTCAAGGTTGCAGTGCCTGGTTTTCTGACACCACGCATGCTCATACACATATGCTCCGCCTCAATGACAACAAAGGCCCCTTTAGCACCCAGATAGTCCATCAAGGCATCGGCCACTTCGATATTCAACCGTTCTTGAATTTGTGGTTTTTTAGAATAAACTTCAACCGTACGGGCAAGTTTGGACAAACCTGCCACCCGACCATCTGGAATATAGGCAATGTGCGCTCTCCCATAAAAGGGCAAGAAGTGGTGCTCACACATAGTATGGAAAAAAATATCCTTTTCCACTACCATATTGTCATCAATAATCTCAAAGGATTTTGACAGGTGTTCCTCAGCAGTTTGGCCAAGACCTGAAAAAATCTCTTGGTACATACGGGCTACACGTGCAGGTGTTTCCTGCAAGCCCTCGCGGTTAGCGTCCTCACCAACAGCCTCGATAATCATTTTTACAGCTGCTTCAATCTTTTGTGTATCCATTCTCGTTCTTCCTCTCCATCAGATAGGCTCTCACTTGGCTCAAGAAATACAAGGAACCTGTGATAATCCTAACTGTTTGTTTCTCTTCATTTTTATCTGTCAATTTCTGCTCTAGAAAATCCTGCCAACTTTGGTAATTGAGATTTCTAGACTTGGCTGTCTCTTTCAGCACGCTTTCATCCGTCGCCCGACTATCGTCAAAATGGGTTAAAGTCAATTGACTATTTGGAACCGTCTCTAGCAAATCCAGCATATCCTCCAAGGCCTTGGTCTTGATACAAGTAAAGAGGATTTCCTTATGATAATCCGCAAAGCGTTCTTGCAAGGTTGCTAATAAAGCCTTGATAGCATGGGGATTATGTGCCCCATCCAAAAGCAGCAAGGGTTCGCTAGACAGAACCTCCAAACGCCCTGGCCATCTGGTTTCTTTCAAAGCTTGATCAACCAAGTCATTACTTGCCAACTCCCGTCCATCTTCTTGACAAAAAGTATCAAGTAAAGCTATGGCCATCCCCGCATTCTCTATCTGATGTAATCCAAGCAGACCTGTTTGAAAGCGACCTTGTCTGACAGAACTGGTATAATCAAAGATTTCACCCGCTACCACGCTCTCTTGATGACAAACCTGATAATCACTCCCATAGGCAAGTCTAGGCGCATTTTTAGCTTCTGCAATATAGTCTATCACAGTCAAGGCTTCAGGAACAATATGACCTGTCACTAATGGAATACCTTGTTTGATAATACCAGCCTTCTGCTCTGCTATGGCTTCCAAGGTATCACCAAGTAGGGCTACATGATCCAGTCCAATGGTCGTAATCCCTGTCAAAATTGGCTGACAAACATTGGTACTATCCAAAAGACCACCCATGCCGACTTCCATGATAGCCACATCTACTTGCTCTGAGGTAAAGTAATCAAAAGCTAGAGCTGTGATAATCTCAAACTCGGTTGTTCCCTGCAAATTGTCAGCAGATTCCCCCTCAAGCAAAGACTGATAGTCCGCCATCAAGGCTTCTAGTCTCGCTTCTGGGATAGATTCCCCATTGATGCTAATCTGATCTGTATAATGAATGAGATAGGGCGAGCTGAACACCCCTACTCTCAGGCCTAGCTTTTCCAGCATCTCTTTCAAAAAAGCAATGGTCGAACCTTTACCATTTGTTCCGCCGATATGGATAACCTTGAGTTTGAGATGGGGATTGCCACGTAAAGCTAGGAGTTCTACCATTCGCTCCAAACCAAAATGTGGTTGGTCCGTCCGATAGTGGGCAATCCACTGATTGTTTTGAATTTCGTTCATCTTATTTATATTGTTTTAAATCTAGATTTTCTGCATCATCTGCCAAACGAATGGCTGACGCAATTTCAACTGCCATCCTGTGACTGGCTACATCATGCACGCGCACTACTTCTACACCCTGTCTAGCAGCGATAGTCGTTACATGAGCCGAAGCGGTGTCCCGATTGCGAAAACCGACTTCCGTTTCAGGATTAACTTCAAAGCCATTTTCTTCTAGGATATTGATGACAAATCGCTTGCGCGAAACTCCAAGAAAAATCGGATAGCCTTTCTGATGTAGTTTATCCAGGTCCCGTAAAAGAAGCAGATTTTCTTTCTTGGTCAGACCAAAGCCGATTCCTGGGTCCAACAGGATATTTTCTTGTGCAATACCAGCTTCCTCTGCTCTCGCTAGTGCTCGTTTAAAGAAAGCCTCCATCAACTCTTCGATTGGCAATTTTTCAAAGGCAGCTAACTCTTCCTCTGTAAAAGCTTGACCAAATCCAAAATGAGGGAATATGAGCGAGCTAGGATGCTGAGGACGAGCCATAACTGGATTAAACATGATAACCACCTTCGCTCCAGCCTTAGCAACCACATCCGCCATTTTCTCATCTCCCATGAGACCCGTGATATCATTGACCAGATTGGCACCAGCAGCCAAAGCAGCCTCTGCCACCTGACTTTTCCAAGTATCAATGGAAATGAGGACATCACTTTCCTCACGGATAGCTTTAATCACTGGAACAACACGCTGGATTTCCTCTTCTATCTCAACATAGCTACTGCCCGGCCGAGTTGATTCTCCACCGATATCTAGCATGCTCGCTCCTTCCGCTATCAATTTACGAGCCTGCTGGAGCGCCTGCTCAAGAGCAAAAAACTGCCCACCATCCGAAAAGGAATCTGGCGTCACATTGATAATTCCACAAATGGCTGTTTTTTCGCGGTTGACTTTATTGGACATAACGGTTACTCCCTTAAGGTTCTCTACCATATTATCTCTCTATTTTACCATAAAAAGAAAAAGATGGATACGCTAGTATTCATCTTTTCCAAGCGGGCCAATGGTTTAGAATGATAGACCTAGATTTCTACTAATCAATACCAATAAGGCCAACAAACAAAATGCAATACCATTGAGAATCATATGAAGCAAAATGGACATCTCCAAACGCTCAGTTTTATAGGCTGTCCAAGTCAAAACCGTTGACATCCCTCCATAAATAATCACAGAAGGTAGATTGGTTGGCATATGGAGCAAGGCAAAGACGATTGCACCAACAACAAAGCCTAGTTTTTCTTTTCCACGGAAAATCTTTTTAGGAATAATCCCACGACACAAAATTTCCTCACAAATCGGCGCAATCAAGACTAGTAGGAAGAAAGTTGAAATCAAGGAACTATTCTGAACCAAACCATTCAGTATTGATTGGTTACTGGTTGTTGCCTCATTTGTTAGTCGAAGCAGGACTGAACCCAAGAGATTTGTCGCAAAAATCACCAGATAACTCAATACCAAGCGAGCCAAGTCTTTTGCCTTAAAAAAGGATAGATTAAAAGTAGCAAGTTGTGTTTTTCGTGCACCAATAATGAATACAATCAAAACGACTATGGATAGAGCACCTACTAAGAGCCCTGACTGTAAAATCGGAAACTGTTTGTTTGCTAAAAACAAAGCAAGTCCTATGGGAAATTGAGATAGAACAAAAGCTACCAAAAGGATGAGCACCCATTTCCCTCTGTTTAAAACCTCTTGCCAAATCGTCTTATCTTTCATGATGTACCTCCTTATAAGAAAAAGGGGAGACTCCCCTTTTCCTATTATACCATTTATAGCGCCATACTGATATAGTTAAGGATAAACAAGGCATCCAAAATCCAAATCATTACGTGCACATCCTTGGCTTGACCTTTGACAACTTTTGTCAAGGTGTATGTCAAGAAACCAACAGCAATCCCTTGTGTGATAGAGTAGCTGAATCCCATAAAGATAGATGTGAAGAAGGCAGGAACCGCTTCAGCCATATCATCCCAAGGGATATTTTTCAAGTTAGAAAGCATCATGATACCGACGATGATCAAAATTGGTGCTGTTGCAGCTGTCGGAACAATCGCTAGAAGTGGGCTAAAGAAGCTAGATAGAGCAAAACAGATTGCAACCACTAGGGCAGTCAAACCAGTACGTCCACCAGCACCGATACCCGCCGCAGACTCAACATAGGTTGTAACGTTTGAAGTACCTGCAATAGCACCTACTGAAGTTGCCACCAAGTCAGAGTAAAGAGCCTTGTCCAATTTAGCGGACTCATGGTTTTCCCCACTTGTCGCAACGATACCAACTTTTTCACCAGTACCGATAAGAGTACCGATTGTATCAAAAATATCCGTTAGTGAGAAGGCAAGAATAGCCATCAAGGTTTCTGGTAAACGTGAAGTGTTTGAAATCAAAGATCCTAAACCTTCTGAACCCAGAGCAGCACCAAATAAAGTTCCTAAATCATTAACCGCTGCTGAAAGATTGTTGCTAGCAAAGTCAATCCCTGATAATTTGACAACACCAACAGCAATGGCAAGCACAGTCGTTGTTAAAATAGAAAGAATGATTCCACCCTTGATGCCTTTAACAACAAAGAAAATGGTAATAGCCAAACCTGCAAGCGCCACCAATACGGCTGGAGTATTGAAGTCTACCAAGCCTGGAACGGCTGCTGAGTTTGCAGTAAGTGCAGCTTGAGCCTTGTCTGCTCCTTCACCTGCTACCGTATAAGTACCTGGATCGATTGAGAATTTCAAGAGACCAGCATTCTTAATCCCAACATAGGCAAGGAAAACACCAATACCAGCGGAAATAGCTGAACGAAGTGTTGTTGGAATAGATTCGATGATCATTTTACGAACATTTGTTAAGGTAATAATCAGTGAAATAATTCCACAAATGAAGACCATACCAAGAGCTTCTTTCCAAGTATAGCCCATCCCAAATACAACTGTAAATGTGAAGAAGGCATTTAGTCCCATACCTGGTGCTTGTGCGTATGGCAAATTAGCATAGAAAGCCATCATCAAAGTACCGACTACAGAACCGATAATCGTTGCCAAGAACACACCTTGAACAGGCATACCCGTTTGGGAAAGCATTTGAGGGTTTACAAAGAGAATATAACTCATTGCAAAGAATGTTGTTAAACCAGCAAGCACCTCTGTACGGACATCTGTCCCGTGCTCTTTTAGTTTAAATAGTTTGTCCATTTTTAATCTCCTTTTGTTTTTTTACGAACAATATTAGTATTATATCATTTATCATTCACCTTTTCAATATATTTGTTTGATTTATTTAATAAATCAAAGCAACTGTAGTTTTTGTTCTTATCTGCTTTTCTTCCTTCTTTTTGATATAATAGAAGACATCTTATCTGGAAACGACTAGAAAGGTTTATATGACTAAAAAAATTATCGCAGTCGATTTGGACGGAACCCTGCTGAATAGTGAAAGCAAGCTCTCCGATTTCACCAAAGAGACGATCAAAAAAATTTCAGAAAAAGGACACCATGTTATCATCACGACGGGACGTCCGTATCGTATGGCAAAAGATTTCTACCGTGAGCTAGAATTGCATACTCCCATGATTAACTTTAACGGCTCCCTTACCCATCTACCAGGACAGGCTTGGGCGCATGAAAAGTGCTTAACCTTGGACAAAAAATACCTCCTAGACATGGTCAAGCGCACGGAAGACATCCAGGCTGATTTTATTGCAGGAGAATATCGAAAAAAATTCTATATCACGACTCCGAATGAGGAAATTGCAGACCCTAAACTATTTGGCGTAGAGAACTTCCGACCGGAAAATCAATTCAAGCCCGAACGAGTAACCAAAGACCCCAACTGCATCCTCTTGCAAACAAGAGCTGAGGATAAATACGCTCTAGCAGACGAGATGAATCGTTTTTATCAACACCAACTATCCATCAATACTTGGGGAGGCCCCCTCAACATCCTCGAGTGTACTCCCAAAGGGGTAAACAAGGCCTTTGCTCTAGAGTACTTGCTCAATGTGATGAATCGTGATAAAAAAGACTTAATCGCCTTTGGTGATGAGCATAATGACACTGAAATGTTGGCATTTGCAGGCAAGGGATATGCTATGAAAAACGCCAATCCTGCTCTTCTTCCATATGCAGACGAACAACTTCCTCTGACCAACGAAGAAGATGGAGTTGCCCACGCTTTACAAAATTTGTTCCTATAAAAGGAAAGATTGCAGGGGCGCAATCTTTCCTTTTTGTTTTCATTCTGTTTTCACAAAAGTAGTTCATTTTCTGTATTTTTATATTAAATTTTCTATTACAATTTTCACGCATCTTTCAAAAGGTATTGATATATTAATATTTTTAAGAAGTCATGCTATGAAAACTTTTTTGCTTTTGGGAAAAAATAGTTGCTTTTTAAATGAAAACGGTTTATACTTAATTAGGCTTAAAGTTTTCTTAAACACACAGTCAAACATTTTATAAGGAGGAATGACAATAATGAGTATCGGAATCATTATTGCGAGCCACGGCGAATTTGCTGCGGGTATTCATCAATCAGGATCTATGATCTTTGGTGAACAAGAAAAGGTTCAAGTTGTAACCTTTATGCCAAATGAAGGTCCAGATGACCTTTACGCTAAATTCAACAACGCTGTGGCTGCATTTGACGCAGAAGATGAGGTTCTAGTATTGGCTGACCTTTGGAGTGGATCTCCATTCAACCAAGCTAGCCGCGTGATGGGAGAAAATCCAGAACGTAAGTTTGCCATCATCACAGGACTGAACTTGCCGATGTTGATCCAAGCCTACACAGAGCGCCTTATGGACGCGAATGCAGGTGTGGATAAAGTCGCTGCGAATATCATTAAAGAAGCCAAAGATGGCATCAAGGCTCTCCCAGAAGAGCTTAACCCAGTTGAGGAAGTTGCAACTGCTGCAGCTGCTCCAGTTGCACAAGCTGCTATTCCAGAAGGAACAGTTATCGGTGACGGTAAACTGAAAATCAACCTTGCTCGTCTAGACACTCGTCTCCTTCATGGTCAGGTTGCCACTGCTTGGACTCCAGATTCAAAAGCAGATCGTATCATCGTTGCTTCAGACAACGTTGCAAACGACGATTTGCGTAAAGAATTGATCAAACAAGCAGCTCCAAACGGAGTAAAAGCTAACGTTGTCCCAATTCAGAAATTGATCGACGTTGCAAAAGACCCACGTTTCGGCGAAACTCATGCCCTTATCTTGTTTGAAACTCCACAAGATGCACTTCGTGCTATCGAAGGTGGCGTACCAATCAAGACCCTTAACGTTGGTTCTATGGCTCACTCAACAGGTAAAACAATGATTAACAACGTTTTGTCTATGGACAAAGAAGACGTTGCAACCTTTGAAAAAATGCGTGACCTCGGTGTTGAATTTGATGTACGTAAAGTACCAAACGACACGAAAAAAGATTTGTTTGACTTGATTAAGAAAGCAAATGTTCAATAATTTTAATCTGTTTCGATCATTTTTGAAAACAGGATTAAATACTTTATTAAAACTAAATAGAAAAGGAATAAAACCATGTCAGATATTTCAATCATTTCTGCTATCTTGGTTGTAGTTGTTGCCTTCCTTGCAGGTCTTGAAGGTATCCTCGACCAATTCCAATTCCATCAACCAATCGTCGCATGTACCCTTATCGGACTTGCAACTGGTAACCTCGAAGCAGGTGTTATGCTTGGTGGATCTCTTCAAATGATCGCCCTTGGTTGGGCAAACATCGGAGCTGCCGTAGCTCCTGACGCTGCCCTTGCATCTGTTGCCGCAGCAATCATCTTGATCAAAGGTGGTAACTTTACTACTGAAGGTATCGCCGTTGCTACGGCAACAGCTATCCCTCTTGCCGTAGCTGGACTTTTCTTGACTATGATTGTTCGTACAATCTCAGTTGCCTTGGTTCACACTGCTGACGCTGCTGCTAAAGACGGAAATATTGCGGCTGTTGAACGTGCTCACTTTGTTGCACTTCTTCTTCAAGGTCTTCGTATTGCAATCCCTGCTGCCTTCCTTATCGCTATCCCAGCTTCTGCCGTTCAAGATGCTCTCAAATTGATGCCAGACTGGTTGAACGGTGGTATGGCTGTCGGTGGTGCTATGGTCGTTGCCGTTGGTTACGCTATGGTTATCAACATGATGGCAACTCGTGAAGTATGGCCATTCTTCGCTATCGGTTTTGCACTTGCTGCGATTTCTCAATTGACTTTGATTGCCCTTGGTGTCATCGGTGTTGCCCTTGCCTTCATCTACCTTAACCTTACAAAACAAGGTGGAAACGGTGGCGGCGGAGCTGCGACTTCTAACGACCCAATCGGTGATATCCTAGAAGACTACTAGAAAGGGGATCAATCATGGCTGAAAAAATTCAATTATCAAAATCAGATCGTCAAAAAGTTTGGTGGCGTTCACAATTCCTTCAAGGTTCTTGGAACTACGAACGTATGCAAAACTTGGGTTGGGCTTACTCATTAATCCCAGCTATCAAAAAATTGTACACTAAAAAAGAAGACCAAGCGGCTGCTCTTGAGCGTCACCTTGAGTTCTTCAACACTCACCCATACGTAGCTGCTCCTATCATGGGGGTTACGCTTGCACTTGAAGAAGAGCGCGCTAACGGTGTAGAAATCGATGACGCGGCTATCCAAGGGGTTAAAATCGGTATGATGGGACCTCTTGCTGGTATCGGTGACCCAGTATTCTGGTTTACAGTTCGTCCTATCCTTGGAGCCCTTGGTGCATCACTTGCTGCATCTGGTAACATTGTTGGTCCCCTTCTCTTCTTCTTTGGATGGAATGCTATCCGTATGGCCTTCCTATGGTATACACAAGAGTTCGGTTACAAAGCTGGATCTGAAATCACTAAAGACATGTCTGGTGGTATCTTGAAAGACATCACCAAAGGAGCATCTATCCTTGGTATGTTCATCCTTGCCGTTCTTGTACAACGTTGGGTATCTATCAACTTTACTGTTAACCTTCCAGGTAAACAATTGGCTGAAGGAGCTTACATCAACTTCCCAGAAGGTGCTGTAACAGGTGGAGAATTGAAGGGAATCCTTGGTCAAGCACTCAGCGGATTGAGCTTGGATAGCGTTCAACCACAAACTCTTCAAGGTCAGTTGAACTCATTGATTCCAGGATTGATGGGACTTCTCCTTACTTTCCTTTGCATGTGGTTGCTTAAGAAAAAAGTATCACCAATCGCAATCATCCTTGCTCTCTTTGCAGTAGGTATTGCAGCTCGTTTCTTCGGTATCATGTAATCCAAGCAATTGAGAATATAGATAAAAAAGAATCAGGATTATTACCTGATTCTTTTTGTGTATCAATTTTTTCTTCTAGTCAGATAATGCAAGCCTCCAATCACCACTGCTAGGATGGCTACATAGACGACTTGGCTGGTTTCTAAAGGCACAAACGCTCCTTGCAGGATAAAGGTATTGACAAGCACTCCAACAAGGGCTGCAAGGCTCAAAAACGTGAGCAAGAGTAACTTGTATCGATTAAAAGGCAGGCTGACCTTGGCAACTAGACACAGACCATTGATCAGGGCAAGGAGGAAGCAAATAAATTTGACCTGACCTGGGACAGTGATAAAGAAGTTCGTCAAAAGAACACTAGCAACCAGAACGCCTCCGCCAATCGCCGCGTTGGTTAGGATATCTCTCATAAAGTGAGTGCTGACCTTTTCTTTATTGGACTCAAAAGTTAGGAAGAAAGATGGAATCCCAATCGTAATGGCTGAAATGATTGTAAACTGAATGGGGATAAAGGCGAATTCCAAACCAAATACCACACTCAAAATGGCAAACACGATGGAGAAGAAGGTCTTTGTTAGAAAGAGAGAGGCTACCTTTTGGATGTTATTGATGACCCGGCGACCTTCCATCAAGATATCATAAAATACTGCAAAGTCATCGGTCAGAAAAACAATATTGGATACACTTTTGGCTGCACTCGTAGCCCCCTTCATAGCAAAGCTGATATCTGCTTTCTTGAGAGCCAGAACATCATTGACCCCGTCACCGCTCATGGCAACTGTTTTACCAGCATTTTGCAAAATAGATACCATCTTTTGCTTCTGTTCAGGTGTAACACGTCCAAAGATTTCGTGTTCCAAGACCACTCTTTCAAAATCTTGTTCACTCACCTTGGTCATATCAATCGCACGGGCTTCTTCCTTAAAACCTGCCTTACGAGCCACCCCATATACAGCTACATGATTATCACCACTGATAATCTTCACTTCAACACCTTGAGATTCGAAATAGTCAAAGGTTTCCTTGGTATTGTCCTTAATCTCATCTGATAGAACGACGTGCCCTAGTAGTTCCATATTGGCTGGACTCGTGATGTGGTCCTTACTATGGGCAAGTGTCAAGATTCGAAAACCTTGCTGTTTCAGATGCTCATAGTAGGCATCCATCGGCTGGGTAAAGCCCAGAAACTCATAGGCTCCGAAGAAATAGGTCCCACCCTCTTTTACTTGGACAAAGGAATACTTGTTTTTACTTGAAAAGGCACCGACTTCTTGAACTTCCCACTTTTTCTCACAGGTTAAGTAAGTCTTCAGAGCTCGGGAAGTTGCATTTTCATCCTCGAAATAAGCCAGATAAGAAGACAGTTTCTCTGCCACATTAGCATCCATTTCTTGGACCTTCATATTCCCCGTCGTGATAGTTCCTGTCTTATCAAAACAAAGAACATCTACTCGCGCCAAGGTCTCCACACAGTATAGCTCCTGCACCAGAACCTTCTTTTTAGCCAGCTTCATGGCAGCTACTGCTAGAGAGACGCTAACCAAGAGAATCAAGCCCTCTGGAATCATGCCGACCAAGGCGCCAGAACTTCCCAAGACAATTTCAATATAAGTCCGCCCTAGACTAAAACCTCTGACATAGAGCAGAATGGCAACTGGCACCAGCAAGATGGAGACGATTTTTAAAATCTTATCCATGTAATCGCGCAGTTGAGAAGGATATTTTTTGAATTCCTTGCTGGATTTTGCGAGTTTGTTGATATAACTATCGGGTCCGACCGCCGTCGCCGTGACCAGACAAGTACCGCTAACGACATTGCTTCCGCTCATCAGCTTGTCACCTGCTGTTTTAAAGACCGAATCACTCTCACCAGTCAGCAAGGACTCATCAACTTCAATATTCCCTTCAAGGACTTCTGCATCGACAGGTACCTGATCTCCCAGATTGAGATGCAGATATTCCCCCAGTACGATGTCCTCTGGAGCAACCTCAATCGTTTGACCATCTCGGTTGACTCTGTACTTACTTTTACCAAGCAAACTCAGCTTTTCTAAGGCATTTTTTGAACGCACTTCTTGGAAAATCCCAATGGCTGTATTGATAGCAATCACACCTAAAAAGAGCATATTTTCAAATCGCAAGGTTGTGGCTACCAGAACTGCCAGAGCCAAGTTCATAGCATTAAAAAAGGTAAAGATATTTGAAACGACGATTTCCTTGGTTGTTTTATAGGGTTTAATGTCGCTGATATTTCGTTGACGATCCTTGATGTCTTGACTGCTTAAATACTTCATTTCTACTCCGATATCCTTTTGTACTACTATAGTAACACATATCTTTTTCTCTGTCACTTAAATACTCAAAATAAGAAGAACTCCCTTGGCAAGCATCATCTATCCCCACTTTAAGAAGGACTTAAAAAAGAAGCTAGGATTTCCCTAACCTCTTTTCTTTATGCTTTATTCTGCCAAGGCTCCCATTGGATCCCATGGTGCAAGTACGATTGGTTCTGCTTCATAAGCAGCTTGTTCTTCTGCTGTCAGCAATTCCTTACGGACAACGATTTGATAGGTGTATTCATCCATCCAAGCGTCTGAGGCGACGAAGTAACCATCTGTACCGACCTTGTCTCCCCATGAGTTTTCAACCTTCCACTTGATTGACTTGCCATTTTCATCCAAATCAACACCTGTCAAGACCATAGCGTGGGTCATCAAGCTTTCGCTGTAGTCCAAACGTCCAGCCTTGTCTTGAGTCAGTTGAATATCCATACTTGATTCAAAGTCATAAACATCTGTCGCAAGGATCCCGGCTTTGCGGTTGCTGAGCTGGCCGACATCTGAACCAAACCAAACAGTTTCTCCTGTCTGCATTTGGGCAATCGCCAATTCTTTCAAGCGCTCCATAGGAACGTTGATGTAGCGAACTGCACGGCTACCAACCACATTTCCCAACATCTCAACTGTGTAAGATTTGCCGTAAGGCTTGTCAGCAGTTGGAGCATTGATAACAGAAACATAGTCTTCTAGAGGAAGATTGACATATTTCTTGTAAAATTCCTGTGGTGTGATTCCTTTTTCACTTTGGTAGTTATCATCCTTATCGCGATAAGCAAAGTCAAATTTACGTGGTGGAAGCCCTAGTGACATAGCAAGGAAGTTAAAGATTTCTTGCAAGAGGTCTTCTTTCTTAGCTTGAACAGTCGCTTGGTCTGCACCAGCAGCAAGCAAGTCACGCAAGATTTGAGCATCTTGGCGAAGCAATTTGTTGAGGATTGCATTTAGCTCACGGCTACTGCTAGATGAAACTGACTCAGGATAAACTGACTTAGGCACAACACCGTATTTCTCAAAGAGAGAAACGACCATATCCCATTGACCACCGTCTTGTTGTGGAGTTTGGAGTAGGAAGCTAACCTTGCGGCTCGTCAATTCTTGGTCTGCAGTCGCAATCACTTGCTCCAAGAACCAGTTGGATTTCTCGTACTTGTCCCAGAAGAATGTGTGGGCTTGTGACAACTCAAAGTTCTCCAGTTTGTATTGAGAGATGAGTTTGTGGCGGAAGGTGTTGAGAGCTGCAAACATCCAGCAACGACCAGACGCTTTCTGGTTGGTTACCTTGTCCTTGGTCAAATCCAATGAGAAAACAGGTGCATTGTCGACATGGCTTTGGCGACGCTCTAGGGCTGCAAAAATTCCGTTGTGACTGGCAGCATTTTCGATTGCTTGGTATTTGACATTTGCTTCATAGTTGGCAAATAGTTTATCTGTAAATGATTCTTGAATCGCGTTCATAGATTCCTCCTTTTATTCTACTGTCTATTATAACTCTTTTCACAAAGGAAGCAACTGAAAAACGAAAAAGGCAAGGACATTCTCCTCACCTTTTCTAACATAAACCCAATTAAGCAATACTAGCAAGGAGATTTTCTAACTCCTCCTTGGTCAAACGACGCCATTCTCCTCGTTCTAAGTTCTCATCCAAAACTAAAGTTCCCATCGTCAAACGTTGCAGGTCCACCACTTCCTTGCCACAGTAGGCCACCATTCGTTTGACTTGATGGAACTTCCCTTCAGCAATGGTCACACGAACCAGACTTTGATTTTTTTTTGGATCTACTGATACAAACTCCAGTTTAGCTGGCTGGCAGGTAAAGTCCTTGAGCGGAATCCCCTTAGCAAATGTCTCCACGTCTTCTTGGCTCATGATTCCCTCGACTTGAGCCAAATAGGTCTTATCCACATGACGTTTTGGTGAAAGAAGAGCATGGGCCAGCTTGCCGTCATTAGTCAAGAGCAGGAGACCATGGGTATCAATGTCCAAGCGCCCCACTGGAAAGACTTCCTTGGCGCGAGCATAGTCATCTAACAAGTCTAAAACTGTTCTATGCTTGGTATCTTCAGTCGCCGAAATGACTCCTTGGGGCTTGTTCATCATGTAGTAGACAAACTCTTCATACTCCAGCACTTGACCATCAAAGCGAATCTCATCTCTTTCTTCATCAATCTGCAGTTTAGCTGACTTTTCTTTTTTACCATTTACCGTCACTCGCCCAGTCTTGAGCAAGTTTTTGACCTCCGTTCGACTCCCCACAGCACAGGCAACTAAAAATTTATCTAATCTCATAGAACTATTATATCATACTCAAAAGGAGGCTGGTACAATGACCAACCTCCTTACTTCTAATTTTTCAAGAAACTAACTTCCTCGTCTCCAGAAAATAGCCAAGACAATCATAGCTCCTAAAATAGCTGGGATAATGGCCGTTCCAGCTATAATTGGACCCCAAGTTCCAAAGAGCAAGTGGCCCAAAAAGGCACCAATCCAGCCGAGAAACATTTTCCCAAAGCATCCCATGCTCTCTCCGCGATTGGTCAAAGCACCTGCCAAGAGTCCCACTAGGAGACCAACAAACATACTTCCAAGCATAGCTTCTCCTTAAATTGCCCAGTCTCCATTACGGAAGAGTGGTACGCGAGTGCCATCCTCACGGATACCATCGATATCCATTTGATTCGAACCAATCATAAAATCCACGTGAACATCTGAACGGTTCAGTCCTGCAGCTTCAAGCTCTTCTTCGCTCATCTCTGCCCCACCAACAACGCTGGTCGCATAGGCTGCGCCGATAGCCAAGTGGTTTGAAGCATTCTCATCAAAAAGGGTGTTGAAGAAGGTAATGCCTGACTGAGAAATTGGGCTTGGATCTGGTACCAAGGCACATTCACCCAAGGCACGCGCACCCGCATTTTCAAAGACAAGATCTTTCATGACCTGGTCACCTTTTTCAGCTGTAATATCAATGATTTGACCATTTTCAAAGGTTACTTTAATGCCTTCGATGATATTTCCGTTGTAGCTAAGTGGTTTTGTAGAAGTTACATAGCCCTCTGCACGACGGAAGTCAGGAGCTGTAAAGACTTCTTCTGTTGGCATATTTGGCAAGAAACCTTCGCCTTGAGCATTGATGGCTCCAGCTGATTCCCAAACGTGATTCTTCGGCAAGCCAAGTGTCAGATCGGTTCCTGGCGCTGTGTAGTGAAGGGCTGAAAATTGCTCTTTATTAAGCATTTCTGCCTTACTCTTAAGAATGGCTGCATGTTCTTCCCAAGCCTTAACTGGATCTTCTTCATAGACACGACAAGTTTTGAAGATTTGGTCCCAAAGGAGATCGACTGCTTCTTCATCGCTCGCAGCATTTGGAAAGACTTTCTTAGCCCACTCAAGCCCTGCTGCAGCTGCTACAGTCCAGCTAACCTTGTTGGATTGAGTTGCGATGCGCATCGGCTTCATCGCGAGTCCCATAGCTTTAGCAGAAGCTGAAAGCTTTTCAGCGTCCACTCCGTTCAAGGCACCTGGGTCAGAAGAACGGACACCGAGACGACTCGCTTTGTTTTCAAGAAGGTAATTCATCTCAGCAATCTTGTATTCTGGCACATTGTCCAAACGCTCCATTGGCGCGTGAAGGAATTTCTCGCGGTTGATAACATCATCAGTCCACTGAACAATAACCTCATGCGCACCAAGTGCATATGCTTCTTTAACGATTAGATGCGCCAACTCGCGTTGCTCCACATCGATAGAGAGTGCTAAAGTATGACCAGGTTGCACGTTGATTCCGTTTGCTACCAAGAGCTTAGCATATTTTTCTAGATTTTCTTTAAAATTTGGTAAAACCATTCCATTTTTCCTTTTCTATTTTTTATTTTTCTTTAAACAAACTCAAAAGACTGACTGCTACTACAGTACTGCAAATCAAAGTGGTCATTCTCAAAATCGTATCAGGATCAAGATCCAGCTGATAATCAAACACCTTTTGCGCTGGCTTATCCTGAGCGGAAATGGTAAGTTTCATAAAAACCTCTTTCTATATTTTAGAAAAACTCATCAAACAAACTCAACTGGTTATCCTCTGGCATATTACCGAGAATCCCCATTTCATCCATCTTTTCAACCAAGGTTGATGAGAGTCCGCCACGCTTGCGCAGTTCTGTCTTAGAGAGAAACTCACCCTCTTCACGCGCACGCACCAACTGCTTAGCAACGTTCTCTCCCAGACCATCCATTGCGACAAATGGTGGGATAAGAGTGTCTCCGTCAATGATGAATTCAGTCGCATCACTACGATAGAGGTCCAACTTGCCAAACTTAAAGCCACGTTCCCACATTTCATTGACAATCTCAAGAGTGGTATAGAGGTCAATCTCCACATTAGAGGCTTCATTATTCTTCCGTTTTTCAGCGATTTCTTCCATTCTACGTTTGATGGCATCCAAGCCCGCACCCATGGTCTTGATATCAAAGGCCTTGGCACGGATTGAGAAGTAAGCACAGTAATAATAAATGGGATGGTGAACCTTGAAGTAAGCTACGCGCAAGGCCATCATAACGTAGGCTGCCGCATGGGCTTTAGGGAACATATACTTGATTTTTCCACAGGATTCGATATACCACTCTGGTACCTTATTAGCCTTCATAGCCTCGATGTAGCCATTTCGCTCCTCTTCGGAAATCTTCAGCCACAAACCCTTACGTACCCGTTCCATGATGGTAAAGGCCATTTTAGGCTCGAGACCCGCATGCATGAGATAAACCATGATATCGTCCCGACAACCGATAACGGTTGATAGATCCGCAATTCCTTGCTTAATCAAATCCTGGGCATTGCCCAACCAGACATCGGTACCGTGGGACAGACCTGAGAGCTGAAGCAATTCCGCAAAGGTCGTCGGATGGGTTTCATCGACCATCCCACGTACAAAGTTGGTTCCAAACTCTGGAATTCCTAGCATCCCCGTCGGTGTGCCGATTTGTTCAGGAGTCACCCCTAGCACATCAGTCCCAGAAAAGAGGGCCATCACGCCTTCGTCATCCATAGGAATTTCATTAGGGTCAATCCCAGACAAGTCCTGCAGTTTCCGAATCATGGTCGGATCATCATGCCCCAGCACATCAAGTTTGAGGACGTTCTCATCGATATCGTGGAAGTTAAAGTGAGTCGTCTGCCATTCAGCCGTCACGTCATCCGCTGGATACTGGACAGGCGTAAAATCGTAGACATCCATGTAGTTAGGAATAACAACGATTCCTCCTGGGTGTTGTCCTGTAGTCCGCTTGACACCGGCAGCACCTTGGGCAAGACGCTCCACCTCTGCATCACGATAAAACTTCCCGTAGTCTCTCTCGTAGCCCTTTACAAATCCATAGGCAGTCTTGGCAGCCACCGTACCAACCGTTCCTGCACGGAAGGCATACTCCTCACCAAAGATATCACGCACATCCAAGTGGGCGCTAGGCTGGTCTTCTCCCGAGAAGTTCAAGTCAATATCGGGAACCTTGTCCCCATCAAAACCAAGGAAGGTCTCAAACGGAATATCCTGCCCATTTTTGCTAAGTTTATGGCCACAGTTTGGACAATCCTTATTGGGCATATCAAAACCTGAACCATAAGAACCATCGGTGATAAACTCGCTGTACTGACACTGACCACAGACATAGTGAGGAGATAGAGGATTAACCTCCGTAATCCCAATCATAGTCGCAACAAAACTGGAACCAACAGACCCACGAGAACCAACCAAGTAGCCCCGTTCATTGGAACGTTGCACCAGCATCTGCGATGCCAGATAAATCACGGCAAATCCATTCCCCAGAATAGAAGTCAATTCTTTTTCAATCCGCAAATCAACAATATCTGGCAGCGGATTGCCATAAATCTCAAAAGCTTTTTTGTAGGTCAGCTCGGCGACCGTTTCTTCCGCCTTGTCAATGAAAGGTGTGTACAAGTCACCCTTAACAACCTCAACAGGTTCAAAGATATCTGCCAAGGCATTGGTGTTTTCAATGACTAATTTGCGTGCTAAATCTTCTCCCAAGAAAGCAAATTCATCCAACATTTCATTGGTCGTTCTAAAATGAGCCTTCGGTAGCGGAGCCGGTTGGGCATGTTCACCATGACCGATGGTCCGGTTAATCATCGCCCCCTGTCCCAAACTACGGACGATAATTTCACGGTAAATCTCTTCTTCCGGTTCGATATAGTGGACATTTCCCGTAGCTAGAACAGGCTTGCCAAGACGGTCCCCAACCTCTATCAAACTCCTGATAATGGTCTGGAGTTCCTCCATATCCTTGACCTGCTCCTTGGCAATCAAAGGAGCATAGATGGCAGGTGGCATGACCTCGATAAAATCATAATACTTAGCCACTTCAACCGCCGCATCCACACCTTGAGACACGACCGCATCAAAAACTTCACCTTCTGAACAGGCTGAACCTAGAATCAAACCTTCCCGGTGGGCATCTAGAACTGTTCTCGGAATCCGTGGAACTCCTTCAAAATACTTGGTATTGGACAAAGAAACCAGCTTAAAAATATTCTTCAGCCCCACCTGATTCTTGACATAAATCGTCGCATGCTTGATTCGAGCTTTTTTATAAGAATCTGGACTGATTAGATCAATATTTAACCTAGCCAAATCCGTCACACCATGTTTGTCTACTACCTCTTTGATAAAGATGAAAAGCAGACGACCAGTAGCTTCCGCATCGTAGTTGGCCATGTGGTGGTGTTCCAGAGCCACACCAAAACGCTTAGTCAAAGGGCCCAAACCATGACGTTTATACTCAGGGTAAAGGTTTCTAGCAAACTCTAGCGTATCGATTACTGGCTGGCTAATCTTAGGCAAACCATGACGCTTATAATTAGCATTCATAAAGCCAACGTCAAAGGTGGCATTGTGGGCGACTAGGACCGTATCCTTGCAAAATTCTTGGAATTCTTGCAAAACTTGTTCCAGTGGTTTGGCATTTTTGACATGGTCATCTGTAATTCCAGTCAACTCAGTAGTAAAAGCTGACAAGGGATGGCCAGGATTGATAAATTCATCAAATTCGGCAATGACATTGCCCTTGTACATCTTAGAAGCCGCAACCTGAATCAGGTCATTATAGATGGCTGAAAGACCTGTCGTTTCCACGTCAAAAACCACGTAGGTCGCTTCAGATAGATTCATCTCAACCTCATTGTAGACAATCGGAACACGATCCTCAACAATATTAGCTTCCATTCCATAGATTAGCTGGATTCCCGCTTTCTTGGCTGCCTTATAGCCATGTGGGAAGGACTGGACATTGCCATGGTCCGTAATTGCTACCGCTTTATGACCCCATTTTGCAGCTGTCGCAACGATTTCTTCGACCTCTGGTAGAGCATCCATGGTCGACATATTAGTATGAGCATGAAACTCAACCCGACGCTCACCCTCTGGCATCAAATCCTTCCGCTCATAGTGAACAACTTCCTGCACATCCTGGACGTTCATGGTCAAATCTCGTGTGAAGTTATTCATCTCTACATTTCCACGAACACGGAGCCAAGAATTCTTCTTAATGATGTCAAACTTCTGAGCCTCTTCTTCATTCTTAACCCATTTTTGCATTGAAAAACTTGAAGTGTAGTCTGTCATTTTAAAGTTGATCAAAACGCGACCAGTTCTGGTCACCTTATGCTCCACATCAAAAACGACCCCTTCAAAGACCAGGCGATTTTCCTCAGTCGTCACGTCGATCATCTGGGTAACTTCAGCCTTATCTAGTTTAGGCTTGGCCGCAGCCTTTTTAGCCTGAAAATCAAAGGCTGGCTTCTCTTCTACTGGAGGAGGAGCCATTTGTTCCAGTTGCTCCATAGCTCGTAAAGCTTCTTCGTTGGCAGCCTGGACGATTTGTTCATTCTCCACATGAAAGGCTTCTTCCTGCTCTTGTGTAAGAGCATCATTCTTTTCTATTTGGCATACAAAAGCTGGAAAACCAAACTTTTCGAGTTGCTTTGCCAAATTAGGAAGATGATTCTTCTTAAAGTGCTCCCTATCAATTGCCTCTGAACCTTCAATAATGAGTTGATTTCCTTCCGAACGAACGTTTAAATTCTGGTAAAGAGATTTAAACCCCTGACTTGCACATGGACCTTCAGAAAAAGCCTCTCTATAGTAGGCCTGCAAGAGTTCATTAGAGAATTCTTGAGAAAGAGCCTTGATTTCAAAAACAGCTCGATTCCCTGTCTTAGAAAATTCTTCACTAAGCCCTTTCTTTAACTCCAAAAAGATTTCAATCGGTAAAATATTAGAAAATACAAAATGAAATTCCCAAATCTTACTAATTTTATGAACCACAACACGCTCAATTCTGGCATCAACAAGAGCAGGATTCTGTCTCAATTGTTCAGAGATTCCTAGTTGATTCATTAAAATTTCAAACTTACTTGACATTCATTTTCCTCACATTATTCTCTTACTATTTTACCATAATTAAAGAAAATATATGACTAGTACCATTCCTTAAACACTGTTAGTTTACCCAAATTTGTTCAGTAAACAAAAAAGAAGACTCTCAGAATCTCCTTAGTAAATAAAAAAAGATACCCTTAAGTATCCTCGTAATCAATCGGGAAGACAGGATTCGAACCTGCGACACCTTGGTCCCAAACCAAGTACTCTACCAAGCTGAGCTACTTCCCGCGTTAAATAAAAAAATGCACCCTAGAGGAGTCGAACCTCTAACCGCC